>NZ_JBYTBK010000025.1:0-79382 GCF_058789115.1 Pseudomonas sp. FW300-N1A1
GCCCAGGTGCTGAACCTGTTCATGGACCTTCAGCAAGAGTTCAACACCGCCTACGTGTTCATCTCCCACAATCTGGCCGTGGTGCGCCACGTCGCCGATCACGTGATGGTGATGTACCTCGGCCGGCCGGTGGAAATGGGCCCGAAGGAAGATATCTACACCCGTCCCCTGCACCCGTACACCCAGGCCCTGTTGTCGGCGACACCGACCATCCACCCGGATCCGGACAAGCCGAAGATCAAGATCGTCGGCGAACTGCCCAACCCGCTGAACCCGCCGTCCGGCTGCGCTTTCCACAAGCGCTGCCCGTACGCCACCGAACGCTGCAGCACTGAAGAGCCGGCCTTGCGCCCGCTCGACAACCGTCAGGTGGCCTGCCATTACGCCGAGCAATTCATCGTAATAAGCCGGGCATGAAAAAGCGCCCTATCGGGGGCGCTTTCTGAACCGCGTTAACCAAACCCCTCCTCCAGGACTGCGCATCAGTCCGCCGGGAGGGGTTTTCTTTTGCCCGCGATCTACGTCTGGCTATCACCTTCATCGGTGTCCGGCTCTTCAGTGGTCGAGTCGTCATCCCCCTTGCTGCCGCCCTGATCCTGGTCACCAGGCTCGGATTCGGATTTGGCGAGCATCAGCTCACCCTGTGCCCCATGCCCACTCGACACCTGCTCACCATGATCCGGGCACTCGGCCCACGCCATCGAGGTCCCCAGGGACCAGATCACCAGCACCTTCAATAGCAACACAATGCGTAGAAACTTGCTCATCGTCGATTCCATCCTTTTTTGTGTGAAGCAGGAGTGCCCGTCTGGCGCTGAGTGAAATCTAGTTCCGATTGAGTCGGTTCTCCAGATAGCGGGCTAATGAATGAGCGGAAATGCCATTGATCAACAGACCGGTTTTGCATAAGGGTTATGGCGAATGGTTATTTCAGAACTAATAAGGTCTTCCACAGGGTTGTTCCGATCATTTCAGACAAAGGTACAGACATGGATCTGTCTCAAACACTGCTGCAACTGGAGCAACGCCTCCTGTCAGAGGTCACTCGACGCGATGCCGATGAAATCTCACGCCTGATCGCCGACGACTTCTTCGAATTCGGCGCCCGCGGCAGCATCTGGACCAAAGCCGAAGTGGTTGAGCAGTTGCCTAAACAGTCCTTCACCCAACGCACCATCAGCGAGTTCGCAGTCAAACCGCTATCAGAACACACAGCACTCGTGACCTATCACTGTCGCAACAACGCCTCGGCAGACAGCTTGCGCAGTTCGATCTGGCGTAAGCAGGACGAGCAATGGCAGATGGTATTTCACCAGGGCACATTTCTGCCTCAGCGGTGACTGTAACAGTCACATCTGACGGACTTACCCGTGGCGAGCGAGCTTGCTCGCGCTGGGCTGTGCAACAGCCCCAAACCGGTCACCCCCGGTTTTCCTGAAAGCCTGCAATAGTCTTGTAGGGGGCGCTTCGCACCCCAGCGCGAGCAAGCTCGCTCGCCACAGGGCAGGTGTTCGGCCTCCCCCCGGACCTGACCTGTGGGTAACGTGGTTGAGATCCTCCGTCCGAAAACGAGAAAAGCCCTACAAGCGTAAACCTGCAGGGCTTCCCGGTCAGACTGAGCCTCTCATTAATCCCGCGCAACGGGGGGCCTGAGTGTTACCCGTCAGCGCTTAATGATGCTCACGCGTCGCACGGAATTTCACATCCGGCCAGCGCTCTTCCATCAGCGCCAGGTTGACCCGGGTCGGGGCCAGGTAGGTCAGGTGACCGCCGCCATCCAGGGCGAGGTTTTCCACCGCCTTGATGCTGAACTCTTCGAGCTTCTTCTTATCGCTGCAATCGATCCAGCGCGCGGACCACACGGTGATCGGCTCGTAGGCGCACTCGACCTTGTATTCCTCTTTCAGGCGGCTGGCGACCACATCGAACTGCAGCACACCGACGGCGCCGAGGATGATGTCGTTGCTGCGTTCCGGGAAGAACACCTGGGTGGCGCCCTCTTCGGCCAGCTGCTGCAAGCCCTGGCGCAGTTGCTTGGATTTCAGCGGATCCTTCAGGCGTACGCGACGGAACAGTTCCGGGGCGAAGTGCGGGATGCCGGTGAAACCCAGGGTTTCGCCTTCGCTGAAGGTGTCGCCGATCTGGATGGTGCCGTGGTTGTGCAGGCCGATGATGTCGCCGGCAAAAGCTTCTTCCAGTTGCTCACGCTCGGACGAGAAGAAGGTCAGCGCATCGCCGATCCGCACGTCCTTGCCAGTACGCACGTGGCGCATCTTCATGCCTTTTTCGTACTTGCCGGAGCAGATACGCATGAAGGCGATACGGTCGCGGTGCTTGGGGTCCATGTTCGCCTGGATCTTGAACACGAAGCCGGTGAACTTCTCTTCCACCGGTTCCACGGTGCGCTCGTTGGCAACCCGGGCCAATGGCTTCGGTGCCCAGTTGACCACGGCGTCGAGCACGTGATCGACGCCAAAGTTGCCCAGTGCGGTACCGAAGAACACCGGCGTCAGCTGGCCGTCCATGAATTCCTGCTGGTTGAATTCGTGGCAGGCGCCCTGCACCAGTTCCAGCTGATCCACAAAGCGGTCGTACTCGTCACCCAAGTGCTCGCGGGCTTCATCGGAATCGAGCTTCTCGATGATCTTCACCTCGGTCCGCTCGTGGCCGTGGCCGGCGGTGTAGACGATGATGTAGTCGTCGGCGAGGTGGTACACACCCTTGAAGTCACGGTAGCAACCGATCGGCCAGGTGATCGGCGCGGCCTTGATCTTCAGGACCGCTTCGATTTCGTCGAGCAGTTCGATCGGGTCGCGAATGTCACGGTCGAGTTTGTTGATGAAGCTGACAATCGGCGTATCGCGCAGACGGCAGACGTCCATCAGGGCGATGGTCCGTGGCTCTACACCCTTACCGCCGTCGAGGACCATCAGTGCCGAGTCGACCGCCGTCAGGGTGCGGTAGGTGTCTTCGGAGAAGTCTTCGTGGCCCGGGGTGTCGAGCAGGTTGATCATGTGATCGCGATACGGGAACTGCATGACCGACGTGGTAATGGAGATACCCCGCTGCTTTTCCATTTCCATCCAGTCGGAGGTGGCATGGCGGTCGGATTTGCGAGATTTCACCGTGCCGGCAACCGCAATCGCCTTGCCCATCAGCAAGAGCTTCTCGGTGATGGTGGTTTTACCCGCATCGGGGTGGGAAATAATGGCGAAAGTGCGGCGTTTCGCGACTTCGGCGGCCTGTTTGGTCATGGGAAATCGCCTGGCAGGTGATTCAAAAAAGGGCGGCGATTATAGCCCAAGTTGATCCCAGAACCGAACCGTTGAGCACATTAGGGGTGGCCAAATGCTGCCTGAGATGGGAACCTTTGAGGCCGTGGAGGCGTCCACTCCCCTGTTACGACCCATCGTCAGGGGCTGAAATACCTGCAAGTCAGCCTGACGAGGCTGTGCTCATGGCTCGATTTCACGCCGCATTTGCCGGCATCGATAGAGCTGCTTTTCGCGAACGCCCTTCCCGGCAGCCAGGTATGGCATGCCACACGGGAAAGCGTGCGCCGACTAAAAAATAGGAGTCCGCCTGTGGCTATCCGCTATGGCAAAGGGCTGACAGGAGGTGCGGTTGTCATCGCGCTTCTGGCCCTGCTGATTCACTGGATCGGCATCAACACGATCGAACTGTACCGCGACGATTTGTTGTTTTACCTGCAAGCTCACCTGATTCTCGTCCTCGCTTCCATGCTGGCCGCCCTTGTCGTGGGCATCCCCGCCGGTATCCTGCTCAGCCGCCCGACCCTGGTCGGACGTGCCGAACGCTTCATGCAACTCTTCAACATCGGCAACACCGTCCCGCCTCTTGCCGTACTAGCCATCGCCCTGGGAGTCCTCGGCATCGGCAGCGGCCCTGCAATCTTCGCCCTGTTCCTCGCCTCCCTGCTGCCCATCGTGCGCAACACCTACGAAGGCCTGAAAAACGTCCAGGGTTCACTCAAGGAAGCCGCCGTCGGTATCGGCATGACCCCACGCCAGGTGCTGTGGCGGGTCGAGTTACCCAATGCCATACCGATCATCATCGGTGGCGTGCGCGTGGCACTGGCGATCAATGTCGGCACCGCACCGCTGGCATTCCTGATCGGCGCCAACAGCCTGGGCAGCCTGATTTTCCCCGGCATTGCCTTGAACAATCAGCCGCAACTGATCCTCGGCGCAGCCTGCACCGCCCTGCTGGCCTTGTTGCTTGACGGCCTGGTGACCCTGGCCAGCCGCCTCTGGCTGGAACGCGGCCTCCGCCCGTCTTAAGCCCCGGCAAAGGAAGACTCATGAAAACCATTCGCTTTTTACTAGGCTGCGTCCTGCTGTGCGCAGGAATTGCCCACGCCGCGGAAAAACCGCTGATTCGCATTGGCGCGCGGGTATTCACCGAACAAACCCTGCTGGCCGAAATCACCGCTCAATACCTGCGCACCCAGGGCTATGACGCTCAGGTTACCGGCGGCCTGGGCAGCAACCTGGCCCGCAGCGCCCAGGAGACCGGGCAACTGGACCTGGTCTGGGAATACACCGGTGTGTCGCTGGTGTCCTACAACCATGTCACGGAAACACTCGACAGCCAGCAGTCACTGGCACGGGTCACTGAGCTGGACGCGAAGAAGGGACTGACCTGGCTCTCACCGTCGAAATTCAGCAACACCTACGCCCTGGCATTGCCGGAAAACATCGCCGCCCGCTACCCGCAGATCAATACGATCAGTGAACTCGACACCGCGTTGCGCAATGCGGCCAACGACCATCCGCTGGTGGCGCTGGACACCGAGTTTGCCAACCGTTCCGACGGTTTGGCGGGCATGGTCAAGCGCTACGACATGGACCTGACCCGCCGCAATATCCGCCAGATGGATGCCGGCCTGGTCTACACCGCGCTGCGCAATGGCCAGGTGTTTGCCGGGTTGGTCTACACCACGGACGGCCGCCTCAGCGCCTTCAAGCTCAAGTTGCTGGCAGACGACAAACACTACTTCCCCGACTACACCGCCGCCCCTGTGGTACGTCAGGCCTACCTCGACACCCATCCGCAACTGGCCGCACAGCTCAAACCGCTGGCCGATCTGTTCGACGACGAAACCATGCGCCAGCTCAACGCCCGGGTCGACGTCAATCATGAAAGCCCGTCTGCCGTGGCCGCTGATTTCCTGCGCCAGCACCCACTGCTTTCTATTCATTGAACCGGAGGAAAAGCCATGGAGCTTTTCAACGCCTTTTCCCACCTGGACTGGCCGCTGGTCCTGCACCTGACCTGGCAACACATCACCCTGGTCGGGATTGCCGTCACCCTGGCGATCCTGGTCGGCGTGCCACTGGGGATCCTGATGACGCGCTTCCCGTCACTCGCCGGCCCCTTACAAGCCAGTGCCACAGTACTGCTGACCATTCCGTCGATTGCCCTGTTCGGCTTGCTGCTGCCGGTGTACTCGACATTCGGCCAGGGTCTGGGACCGATGCCGGCGATTACCGCGGTGTTCCTGTACTCCCTGCTGCCGATCATGCGTAACACCTACCTGGCACTGACCAGTGTGGAACCCGGCATTCGCGAAGCCGCACGCGGCATCGGCATGACCTTCGGCCAGCGCTTGCGCATGGTCGAGTTGCCGATTGCGGTGCCGGTGATCCTCGCCGGTGTGCGCACCGCCGTGGTCATGAATATTGGTGTGATGACCATTGCCGCCACCATCGGTGCCGGTGGCCTGGGTGTGCTCATTCTCGCTTCCATCAGCCGCAGCGACATGTCGATGCTGATCGTCGGCGCGGTGCTGGTCAGCTTGCTGGCCATCTTCGCCGACCTGCTTCTGCAGTGGCTGCAACGCTCGCTGACGAGTAGGGGGTGTTCGCCGCAAATGGCGGGCGCGCCGTCGCCCCACAAAGCGCAAGACTAGGCGCGAGGAGAGAGATTTGGTTTCTTCAAATGAACGACGAGCAACGACGGATTGCGCTTTGTGGGGCACGGCCCTACGGGTTGGAGCTGTGATCCCGCCGGGCTGCGTTGTGGGACTTGAAAAGGAAACGACATTTCCTGCGTCCCACGCCTTGCCCGGCGGGATCACAGCTCCAACGCGCTCCGCCATTTGCGGCGAACACCCCCTACCTGGACTGCTCAAATGATCGAACTTCAAAACCTGACCAAGACCTTCCAAAGCAACGGCAAGACCATCACTGCCGTCAACGATGTGAGCCTGACCGTCAACGAAGGCGAGATTTGCGTGTTCCTCGGGCCATCGGGCTGTGGCAAGAGCACCACGCTGAAGATGATCAACCGCCTGATCAAGCCGACCTCGGGCAAGATCCTGATCAACGGCGAAGACACCACCGACCTCGACGAAGTCACCCTGCGTCGCAACATCGGTTATGTGATCCAGCAGATCGGTCTGTTCCCCAACATGACCATCGAGGAAAACATCGTGGTGGTGCCGCGCCTGCTGGGCTGGGACAAGCAGAAATGCCACGACCGCGCCCGCGAGTTGATGAGCATGATCAAACTCGAACCCAAGCAGTACCTGCATCGCTACCCGCGTGAGTTGTCCGGGGGCCAGCAACAGCGGATCGGCGTGATCCGCGCCTTGGCCGCCGATGCCCCGTTGCTGCTGATGGACGAGCCGTTCGGTGCGGTCGATCCGATCAACCGCGAGATGATCCAGAACGAGTTCTTCGAGATGCAGCGGGCGCTGAACAAGACCGTGATCATGGTCAGCCACGACATCGACGAGGCCATCAAGCTCGGCGACAAGATCGCCATCTTCCGCGCCGGCAAGCTGTTGCAGATCGACCATCCAGACACCCTGCTGGCCCACCCTGCCGATGAATTCGTCAGCAACTTCGTCGGTCAGGACAGCACCCTCAAGCGCCTGCTCCTGGTGAAAGCCGAAGACGCGGCAGACAACGCGCCATCCGTCAGCCCGGACACCCCGGTGGCCGAGGCACTGGAGTTGATGGACGAGCACGACCGGCGTTATGTCGTCGTGACGTGCACCGACAACAAAGCCCTGGGTTACGTGCGCCGTCGCGACCTGCACCGCCAGAGCGGCAACTGCGGGCAATACCTGCGCGAATTCAACGCCACCGCAGCCTATGACGAACACTTGCGCATCCTGCTGTCGCGCATGTACGAGTTCAACCGCTCGTGGCTGCCGGTGATGGATGCCGAGCGGGTGTTTTTGGGTGAGGTGACCCAGGAATCGATTGCCGCTTACCTGAGTTCGGGCCGCTCCCGCGGAACCAAGACCAGTATTGTTTCGCCGGCTGAAGTGGCGCTCACTTAATCGATCAACTTCCATAGTCCATTCCGCTTGGTCCATCTCCATCTTGAAAGGAAATACGGGGATAGGGTCAAGCGCGGGCGCTATGTAAATTTGCAATCGTTAACAAATGAACATTAAACACTGTCAAAAGTGATAGGTCCGCTATTGCCTGGAAAACGCTCTACTTGATCGGGAGCAACGCTACACGCTCTCACAAATAAACTTACCAGGTTATAGAGGTCACCCATGAAAACCAGTAATACGACATTACCTTCCACACCGACACCAGAGGCCAATTCCCTAGCGCCAGAGGCCATGGCTGGTCCACCCACACAAATCATCATAGGGGGTTTAGCAGACCCGCAACTTGTCAAGAAAGGGGGAAACTTCAAACTGGTGATCGCGGCAAAACTCGTCGATAAAGACGGCAGGGAAATTACAGGCGTTACCTCCGTATGGACGACAACTACAGCTCGCGCCACTATCAATCGAGGTCCTGGAGATATGAACGGGACCTTCACTTTAAACGATGTGCAACTCAACACCATTATTCAATTTACCGTTACCACGCAGCAGTACCCAACCATTCGCAAGAGCGTAAGCCTTAGGCTAAACGTCTATTGATCGGCGACCGTTCCCGTATTCCGTCGGTCGAAGAGTGTCGCTTCGATCGACCTTGCTCCTGTTCGGGAGCGCAGCAGCCGTAAATCAGCGAGTACGGTCCTTCTGAAGAACCACCGGCCTGATTTAGGGCCGCTTCGCGCCCCAGCGGGAGCAAGCTCCCTCGCCACAAAAAGCAATGCAAGCGCTCTCGAACATCACTGTCTGGGGAACATCACACTGTCATGCGGGTCGGTTACATCAGTAGCTATCCGGGACCGCACGACGGAAGCGTGCAAAAACGCGACATTTTTTGTTGATCTCAAGCCCCTCACGCCCTAAAGTTCGCGCCGAACGTCCATGCTGGAAACGATCCATCCGGCTCAAGTACTGACGACGAGACAGCAAGGCCAAGGGCAGCACCGCCTCCCGTGGCCTTTTTGCTTTCGGCGACATGCCTTGGGAAGTAGGCGAACCAAAGTGGGGATACGGAGGACGTTCATTTGCACCCATTGATTACTAACGTTTGCCAGTAGGAGTTCCCAAGTATGTCGATCCAGGTCGAAGACTATTTCGCGCGCGACACCTTTCAAAAAATGAAGGCATTCGCCGACAAGCAAGAAACCCCGTTCGTGGTGATCGACACCGCGATGATCAGCCAGGCTTATGACGACCTGCGCGCCGGTTTCGAGTTCGCCAAGGTCTACTACGCGGTCAAGGCCAACCCGGCCGTCGAGATCATCGACCTGCTCAAGGAGAAAGGCTCGAGCTTCGACATCGCCTCGATCTATGAGCTGGACAAAGTGCTCGACCGTGGCGTCAGCGCCGACCGGATCAGCTACGGCAACACCATCAAGAAATCCAAGGACATTCGCTACTTCTACGAGAAGGGCGTGCGTCTGTACTCCACCGACTCCGAAGCCGACCTGCGCAACATCGCCAAGGCCGCACCGGGCTCGAAAGTCTATGTGCGCATCCTCACCGAAGGTTCGACCACCGCTGACTGGCCTCTGTCGCGCAAGTTCGGCTGCCAGACCGACATGGCCATGGACCTGCTGATCCTCGCTCGCGACCTGGGCCTGGTGCCCTACGGCGTGTCGTTCCACGTGGGCTCGCAGCAGCGTGACATCAGCGTCTGGGACGCCGCGATCGCCAAGGTCAAGGTGATCTTCGAACGCCTGAAAGAAGAAGACGGCATCCACCTGAAGCTGATCAACATGGGCGGTGGCTTCCCGGCCAACTACATCACCCGCACCAACAGCCTGGAAACCTATGCCGAGGAAATCATCCGTTTCCTCAAGGAAGACTTCGGTGACGACCTGCCGGAAATCATCCTGGAGCCAGGCCGCTCGCTGATCGCCAACGCCGGCATCCTGGTCAGCGAAGTGGTGCTGGTCGCGCGTAAATCCCGTACCGCGGTAGAGCGTTGGGTGTACACGGATGTGGGCAAGTTCTCCGGCCTGATCGAAACCATGGACGAAGCCATCAAGTTCCCGATCTGGACCGAGAAGAAAGGCGAGATGGAAGAAGTGGTCATCGCCGGTCCTACCTGCGACAGCGCCGACATCATGTACGAGAACTACAAGTACGGCCTGCCGCTGAACCTGGCCATCGGTGATCGTTTGTACTGGCTGTCCACCGGCGCCTACACCACCAGCTACAGTGCTGTTGAATTCAATGGTTTCCCGCCGCTGAAGTCGTTCTATCTTTAAGAGCAGCTGCGAGCTTTAAGCTGCAAGACTGAAAAGCCCATGACGTGTCATGGGCTTTTTTATGCCAGGGATTTGATCATTCGGGAACACCTGCCTTGATCACATCGCCGCTCTCGTCAGACACGGGAATGCGAACACCTACTCCGTGGCGAGCGAGCTTGCTCGCGCTGGGCTGTGCAACAGCCCCAAACCAGTCACCCCGGTTTACCTGAAAGCCTGCAATAGTCTTGTCGGGGGCGCCTCGCGCCCCAGCGCGAGCAAGCTCGCTCGCCACGGGGCCGCGTTCACGCCTGTTTGAACGACATAAGTCAGTACACGTACTTTCCGGGAGCAACTGGCTTGATGGCAAGCCCGTTAAAGGATCAACGCCAGCTCGTCGGCCCGGCGCCGATAATCGACGGCCAGCGCCTGGATTTGCGGATCGCGCGCACTCGCCAACGCCTGGCTCGCCACGCTCAGGAATTTCAGGTTGCCACCCGCCAATGCCTTGCGCAGCCATCCGAGCGCCGCCTCGACCTGCCCCTGAGCGGCCAGCACCGCCGCATAACTGAACTGTCCACGAAAGTCCCCGCCCTCGGCCGAGCGCCGGTACCAGTCAAGCGCCAGCGCAGAGTCCACCGGGCAATAACGCCCCTCTTCCAGGTAGCGCCCCAGCAGGTTCATCGACTTGGCGTGGCCCAGTTCAGCCGCACGGTGGTAACAAGCCAGCGCCTGTACCTGGTCCTCGGCCACCCCTCGTCCCGTGGCGAGCAGGTTGGCGTAATTGTACAAACCCCAGTCCAGCCCGGCGTCGGCCGCCTGGCGGTAGTGTCGTGCAGCGGTGGTGGCATTGGCGGTGGTACCCCAGCCGTGTTCATGGCAGCGACCAAGCATGTTGCGCGCCATCAGGTGCCCGCCACGGGCGGCAATCTCGAACCAGCGCACGGCCAGTGCTTGATCCCTCGCAATGCCTTGCCCATCGAGCAAAATCTGCCCCAGCAACGCTTGGCCGTCGAGAATACCTGCCTTGGCCGCCATCAGAATCGCTTGGGCGGCGCGGGCCGGGCTTTGTGCAAGCATGGCGCTGAGCTGCTCACCGTCCAGGACTTCCTCGCGACGTAAACGGAAGTCCGTCACTTACACCTCGACCCAGCGACGCAGCAGGTTGTGATAGGTGCCGGTAAGGCGAATCAGCGACGGGTGATCGGGCATGTCCTGAGTCAGTTGCTGGATCGCTTCGTCCATCTCGAACAGCAAGGCGCGCTGGCTGTCTTCGCGCACCAGGCTCTGGGTCCAGAAAAACGACGCATAACGCGCACCACGGGTGACGGCATTGACCTTATGCAGGCTGGTCCCCGGGTAGAGCACCAGATCGCCGGCCGGCAACTTCACCCGTTGGGTGCCGAAGGTGTCCTGGATTTCCAGCTCGCCACCGTCGTACTCGTCGGGATCGCTGAAAAACAGCGTGGACGACAGATCGGTGCGCACCCGCTCGATGCTGCCCTTGGGCTGGCGCACGGCGTTGTCGATATGAAAGTCGAAGCTGCCACCTTCGGTGTAGCAATTGACCAGCGGCGGGAACACCTTGTGCGGTAACGCAGCGGACATGAAGCGCGGGTTCTTCCACAGTCGCTCCAGCATCGCGGCGCCGATTTCCTTGGCCAGTGGATGGCCTTCAGGCAATTGCAGGTTGTGCTTGGCCTTGGCCGATTGGTAGCCGGCGGTGATCTTGCCGTCCGCCCAGTCCGCCTGCTCCAGAGCCTCGCGAATGCGCTGCACCTCTTCACGGGAGAACAAGCCGGGAATATGCAGCAGCATGGGGCAGTACCTGAAAGTCAAGGGATCGCAATGATATTGATTCTTATTGACCATGTAAAATCGCATGACGAACGAGACTGTAAAAACCGTAAGGACAAATTGTAAAGAATGTAAATTCAATGCAAATAGCAATGTATCTCAATTGATACAAATACGTATTTACCCTATATTCCGCGACCTCAAATCCTTGGGGAGGGGAATTCACCATGTCACGCCAACCACTACAATCACCCGTCAGTTCACCGCGTTTGCTCGCTTCTGCCATTGGCATGGCGATCACCGCCAGTTCCGCAAGCCAGATGGTTTTCGCGGCCGAGAAGACTGACGAGAAAGCACCGAGCAATGCGATTGCTCTGGATGCCACCAGCGTGACCGGTGAAGCCCAGGACTCGACGTCCTACCAGGTAGAAAAAGCCTCTTCGCCCAAGTACACAGCGCCATTGATCGATACCCCGCGTTCGGTGACCGTGATCCCGCAACAAGTCCTCAAGGACACGGGCGCCCTGAACATGCAGGATGCGCTGCGTACCGTGCCGGGTATCACCTTCGGTGCCGGTGAAGGCGGTAACCCGCAGGGTGACCGTCCCTTCATCCGTGGTTTCGACGCCCAGGGCGATACCTACCTGGACGGTGTGCGCGACACCGGCTCGCAAAGCCGTGAAATCTTTGCCGTTGAATCCATCGAAGTCAGCAAGGGCCCGAACTCCGCCATCGGCGGTCGTGGCGCGGCGGGCGGCAGCATCAACCTGGTGAGCAAGAAAGCCCACCTGGGCGACTCGTTCGACGGCGGCTTCACCTGGGGTTCCGACCAGACCCAACGCTACACCATGGACGGCAACTTCCAGTTCAACGATACCGCTGCCGGCCGCCTGAACCTGATGAGCCACGAAAGCAACGTCGCCGGCCGTGACAGCGTCGACTACGACCGTTGGGGCGTTGCGCCATCCCTGGCCTTCGGCCTGGGCACCGACACTCGCGTCAACCTTGACTACTACCACCTGGAAAGCAACGACACGCCGGATTCGGGTATCCCATACACCGTACCGGCGTCGGGCAAAACCGCTGACCGCACCAAGAGCAACCCGGACAAGCCCTACGCTGGCGGCGACAGCAGCAACTTCTACGGCCTGACCGATCGCGACTTCCGCAAGACCCGTACCGATACCGCGACCTTCGCCATCGAGCACGACCTGAGCGACGCGCTGACCGTCAAGAACACCCTGCGCCACGGCAGCAGCATGCAGGACTACATCCTGACCCAGCCGGACGACAGCAAGGGCAACGTGAACAACGGCACCGTCTGGCGCCGCGCCAACACCCGGGTCAGCAACACCGACACCACCACCAACCAGACCGACCTGTTTGGTGACATCTATATCGCGGGCTTCAAGAACAGCTTCTCCACCGGCATCGAGTTCAGCCGTGAAGAAAGCGAGAAGTCCTCGTACAGCGTCAACACCGACACCGTGCCGGGCGGCAGTGCCAACAGCAACTGCACCCCGTCGATGATCGGTGCGCCAAGCGGCTACAACTGCACCTCGCTGTCCAATCCGACGCCGAGTGATCCATGGAACGGTGCGATTTCGCGCAACTACGCCGGGACAGACACAAAAGCCAACACCCGCGCCATCTACGCGTTCGACACCCTGGAACTGTCGCAGCAATGGCTGCTGAACATGGGCCTGCGTTACGACCACTTCAACACCAAGTACCGCACCTATGACGCGAGCGGTGCGACGATCGTGACCAAAGGCAACGCAGCCAAAGGCGAGGACACCAGCGAGTTCATCACCGGTCAATTCGGCGTCATCTACAAGCCGGCTGAAAACGGCAGCATCTACGCCTCGTATGCCACTTCCGCCACCCCGCCGGGCAACTTCGTCGGTGAAGGCATGGAAGGCAACTCGCTGCCGGGGACTACCGACCGTGCCGGTAACCTGCTCAAGAGCGACATGGAGCCGGAAACCACCAAGAACTACGAAATCGGGACCAAATGGGACCTGCTGAATGATCGCCTGTCGCTGACTGCCGATATCTTCCGCACCGAGAAAGACAACGCCCGCGTCCAGGTCGATTCCACCACCTATGAAAACGCCGGTACCACCCGCGTCCAAGGTCTCGAGCTGTCGGCCACCGGCAAGCTCACCGACAAATGGCAAGTCTTCGCCGGCTACGCCTACATGGACAGCGAGCAAGTCGATGGCGGCCCGATGAGCGTGACCGATGGCAACGAACTGCCAAACACGCCGAAAAACAGTGCCAGCGTCTGGTCGACCTATCAGGTCACGCCGAAGCTGACGGTCGGTGGCGGTGCGTTCTACGTCGATGACGTGTTCGGCAGCGTGGCCAACACCACCATGGTTGATTCCTACGTTCGCTACGATGCCATGGCCGCCTACAAGCTGACCAAAAACATCGACCTGCAACTGAACGTGCAGAACCTGACCGACGAAACCTACTACGACAAAGCCTTCTCGACTCACTTCGCCAACCAGGCGGCGGGCCGTACGGCATTGCTGAGCACCAACTTCCACTTCTAATGGAAGCGGTTAGCGGCCTGTGTGGCCAGTTCTGTTAATCAACTTCGGCGCCAGCATCCGAATTTGAGCTAACGAACTAGCCGTATATGCCACAAGGCCCCGTTCATCCTGATGAGCGGGGCTTTTGTGCGTAAGAAAGAAGGCTTCTCGACAACTCACGGCATAATGCGCGCCGTGAAATACATATTTAAACGAGCAAGGCGGTCGACGTGTTGAAGAAAACCCTGTTCCAGCTGCATTGGTTCTTCGGCATCAGCGCAGGCCTGGTGCTGGCCCTGATGGGCATCACCGGTGCCGCGGTGTCGTTTCAGGACGAGATCCTGCGGGCCCTGAACCCACAGGTCCTGCAGGTGGAAAAACGCCCGGCCGGTGTGCTGCCGCCCGCGGACCTGGTGGCCAGTGTCGAAGCCATCGAAGGCAAGAAAGTCGCGATGCTCTGGGTCGAAACCGACAGCGGCAACGCCGCGCGCGTGTATTTCACCCCGCCCCCCGGCGAACGCCGCGGACAGATGCGCTACTTCGACCCCTACACCGGCCAGTACATGGGCGACGCCGTCGGCCAGGGCTTCTTCGACCTGATGCTGAAACTGCACCGCTTTCTGGCCATGGGTGACACCGGCCGACAGATCACCGGGGCCTGCACCCTGATCCTGATCTTCTTCTGCCTGTCCGGGTTGTACCTGCGCTGGCCGCGCCAGTGGCAAAGCTGGCGGGCCTGGCTGACCCTGGACTGGAAGAAAAAAGGCCGCGGCTTCAACTGGGACCTGCATTCGGTCGCCGGCACCTGGTGCTTGCTGGTGTACCTGCTGGCTGCCCTGACTGGCTTGTCCTGGTCCTATGAGTGGTACAACAAGGGCCTGAACAAACTGCTGTCCGACTCGCCGCAGAGCGAGCGCGCAGGCAAGGGGCGTGGCGCTAAACCGCCGGCAGGTCCGGCACCGGTAGCTGATTACAATGCCATCTGGAGCAGCATCTACAGCACGGCAGGCCCGGGCTTGAGCACCTATAACGTGCGCATGCCGCCAGTGGCCGGCCAAGAGGCGACGGTGTTCTACCTGTTGAAGGATTCACCCCATGACCGGGCACTGAACCAGATCCGCCTCGACCCGGCCACCGGCGTCATCAAGCGGCATGATCGCTACAGCGACAAAAGCTTCAAGGCGCAACTGCTGACCAGCATCTACGCGCTGCACGTCGGCAGTTACTTCGGCATCGTCGGGCGGATTGTCCTGATGGTCGGCGCCGCACTGATGCCGCTGTTCTTCATCACCGGCTGGTTGCTGTACCTGGACCGTCGGCGCAAGAAACGCCAGGTCAAACAGGCGCGCAATGACCTGGCGCCCACCACCGGCAATGCACCAGCATGGCTGATCGGGTTTGCCAGCCAGAGTGGTTTTGCCGAACAACTAGCCTGGCAGACCGCCAGCCAACTGCAGGCTGCCGGGCTTCCGGTCAAGGTGCAGCCGCTGGCCAGCGTCAGCGAGCAGGACTTGCGCGAATCAGCCAATGCGTTGTTCGTCGTCAGTACCTTTGGCGATGGCGAGGCCCCGGACAGTGCCCGTGGTTTCGAGCGTAAAGTGCTGGGCCGGGCAGCGGCTCTTGCCAGCCTCAATTACGCGATCCTTGGCCTGGGTGACCGGCAGTATCAGCACTTCTGTGGCTTCGCCAGACGCTTGCACGCCTGGCTGGCAGAACATGGCGGCACCACGCTGTTTGCCCCGGTGGAAGTCGACAGTGGCGACCCCTACGCCCTGAGCCACTGGCAGCAGCAACTCGCTCATCTGACCGGACAAGCACCCGTCGAGACCTGGAAAGCCCCCGATTACAACAACTGGACCTTGAGTACCCGTGACCTGCTCAACCCCGACAGTGCCGGCTCCGAAGTCTATTTGCTGGGCCTGACCCCGCCCGACACCAGCAGTTGGCTGGCCGGCGACCTGGTGGAAGTGCTGCCACGCAATTGCCCGTGGGCGGTTGAGCACTTCCTGGATGGGTTGGGTATCCCGGGCAACACCCTGGTGCAGCTTGATGGATTGTCCAAGCCCCTGGAGCAAGCGTTGACCAGCCGCCAGTTGCCGGGCAATCGTGCTCACCTGGTGGGCCTGCACGCTCAGGCGCTGGTGGATGCCTTGGTGCCGCTGGCCATGCGCGAGTATTCGATTGCCTCGATTGCCGCCGACGGGGTATTGGAACTGATCGTGCGTCAGGAGCGTCATGCCGATGGCAGCCTGGGCATCGGCTCTGGCTGGCTGACCGAGCACGCCGCCGTGGGTTCATCGATCAGTCTGCGGGTACGGCGCAACAGTGGCTTTCATCTGCCCGCCTCCCCGGCGCCGATGATTCTGCTGGGTAACGGCACGGGCCTGGCCGGTCTGCGCAGCTTGCTCAAGGCGCGGATTGCCGAGGGCCAGACCCGCAACTGGCTGCTGTTCGGCGAACGTAATCGCGTGCATGACTACCTGTGCCGCGATGAACTGGAAGGCTGGTTGATCGAGGGTGACCTGGAACGCCTGGACCTGGCGTTCTCACGGGATCAGGCCGAGAAAGTCTACGTGCAGGATCGCCTGCGCCAACAGGCGGTCGAGTTGCGCAAATGGCTGGCCGAGGGTGCTTCGATCTACATCTGCGGCAGCCTGCAAGGGATGGCCAGCGGGGTGGATAAGGTGCTCAACGACGTGCTGGGTACAGAAGCGGTTGAACAGTTGATCGAACAAGGGCGCTACCGCCGCGACGTTTACTGACACTCACCGGGCGCCGTCAAAGGGGGCGCCCGATGAATCCCGACGGTTCACTCTTCATCCATCCCATAGTTAACCCGGATCTTCATGAAGTCTGACCACTCTCCCAAGCGCTCGGACCTCGATCGAAGGGCAACCAGCACCTCGGTTACCAACTCGCAAGTTAACAGCAGTGCAGAGAATCTCGACATGGGCGTGATCGTAGAGAACCTCTTTATCACCTCCCGAAGAAAATACTGAACCCGGTACAAGAGGTCGCCAAGATTGAACAAGGCGGATGAGGTCGAGGTGTAAACACCCGTCAATCGGTCCAGTTCAGCGCTTATCTTCAGGTCGAGCGCCGAGCGGCCCAGTGAAACGGTCACAGTCCCTCGCCCATGGAAATTGAACCAGTAGTGATCCGCGCCTCCCAACACGACAGGGCGGAATCGAAAAGCGTCACTCTCTCTGGCCTTCAGAATATTGACAAACAGCTTGTGAATATCCTGACCGAGCAGACTCACCACACTGGAAAATGCTTCCACAACGGACAGCGCCTTGGTGCACATCTGAACCAACTGATCTATGACACCGTTCGCCTCGTATTTCCGGCAAATGGCAATATCAGGTTCTGCAAACTCAAAAGAATCGCAACGCATTGCAATCAAGGGAAAGCGCCGGTCAGCCGGAGCAAGGAGCCAGGCTCGACGACAGGCAGCATGAAACACCTCCACCCTGTCGACACAGTCGAGAATGTCCTCACTCAAGACGCCCGCCATATGCTGAACGTAGAGATACCGATCAAGATTCGTTTTCGCCATGCCGCTGAGATCTTTGGCACACCGCTCCAACACCAAGGCGACCTCTGGCCTGGGATTGACCAATATCTCCCTATCCCCCACTAGCGACAAGAATTTATGATAGTTTCGGATAGCGACAAAATCCTCACGTCCAAACAAAAGCACATCCATGGCTTGAATCCGAAAAATTGAAGTCCCGTAAAAAAGTCACGCATCATGACGCATGCTGCGCGACTTATATCCGTGTGCTGACACGACTATAGTTACAGATAGGTTACCGGCTCAAGAAACCTTACAAAGGTTCCAGCTTCTTGTATGAAGCCCGCGACCTGCTCCTGTAGCCCACTGGATTTATGCCCTGTCACGGCCGTCAGAAACTGGTTAACCGCGCCGGTGGCTACCGCATACTCTACGACATACAGTTTTCGCTGATCATCCATAGCATGGAAGGCTTTAATCAGTTCCACTTTGTCGTTGAGAGTACGCCATTTTCTTTTTTCAACGACTATTTCATTATGAACTTCTTCGACAAGCGTCCGCAGCGCATGACTTTCCTTGATCATCAGTACAAACGAAATGCCCTTGGCTGCCCCTTCCAGATCCCGCTTCAATTTCTCGACCGCTGCCATCACCAATTGAACTTGCGTGGGCGTCGCCCCCAACTCTTTCACCTTATCAAAGGTAAGCTCAACAGACTTGAAAGCTTCTGAAAGCCCAATCTTGTTAAGCTCATCCACCGCTTCTGAAATGACTTTCAACTTCTTCTCAGGCTCAACCAACCTGCCTTCCAAGCGGGCCAGCGCTGCAGCATGATCGGTCAAATCGGTATTGAGTGTCTCCATGAACCCCGTTGTTAAACGCTGATCGAAAGGCTCGCTAATAGCGATCAAGCGATTACCCAGTCTGATCGACATGCTGAGTGCTGTTTCGTGCGCTTGCGCCAATAGTTCGACCTGTTCGCCGCGAATATCCTCAACCTCATCGGATCCATCAGCCAACTCCTGATTGAGCGCGACCAACTGAGCAATTCGCGATTTAAGATCAAGTTTTGTAGTCAGCGACAACTCTGCCAAATCACGAAAGCTGCCGTTAGCCTCACCCAGCATTCGTTCAAACGTGCTGTTGACCGCAGGTAAATAGTTGCTTTTGAGGAAATACATTTTGGCTTTGACAGCCTCATCGCCCAGCAAAGCACTGCAACTACGCAGTGTATCGGTCTTCAGCTCCGGATACTTCTCAGTTTGCAACAGCGTTCTCATGCGGTTCATTCCTTGAATACCATATTCGGCTTTAAACTCTTCGTCGGCCTCCTTGAACAGCGCCACCAACGCATCAGCATTTTGATGAATCTCTGTCCACGGCGCTGCCACCAGCCTGAACTGAGTCATAAACTGCCTCAATTTGACAGCGTCCTCCATTTTCGTGATCGCTGTAGCGGACTGACTCGTATAGTCATGGAGCACATTCCAGACATGAATCAGATTCTTTGTAGCGACATCAGCCTCGACCGCAACAATTGTCAGATTTTGCATATCTGACCTTACCCGCTGAAGTGAACCCAGTGTTTTATTCTTACTGGCGAGTCGCTTGATCGCTTCATTCTGCACGTCGCTCAGGTTATTGCGCTCGGCACGAACGTTTTCAGCTTCGACACCGTGATAAATGGCAACGCCCAGCCCCACAAGCGAAAATGATGAAACTGCCGTCAACGACTGATTGACCAGCGCCTTGTACTGAGCATTCAATTCATCAATACTGGCCGTGCGCCGTTCAATCTCTTTATTAAGCTCGCCGACATCAGCAGCGTATGTATTGTGCGATATAAAGGCTGTCAGCAACTTGATCTCGGGGGCTATCCTTTCACGAAGTTCTATACTGAAATCATCCAAACCCTCTTTTATACCGATGACATCTTCCAAGTACTCCCGGACCTGGGTAGAAACCAAGTCCAGTGCATCTCCCAAGTCAGACACAATCTCGGCATCCAACACCAACCCCGGAAATCCATGCCCTTCCTTCAGTTCCCACTCTCGCAGTTGCTCATAGGTAGTAATATTATGTGTTTCCAGCCTGTTCGCTGCACGGACATCACTGTAGATCTCCTCCACTGTCCTGCTGTAAACGGCCATATTCAAACCAAACAGTCTCAAGTGAGTACCGGTGAGCATGATACGCGCACGCAATGGCTGCCACTTTCTGGCATGGTTGTATACTTTTTTGAATGTTGCCAGAAAATCTTCTGGTCGAAAACCGTCCCCACCGCTATCCAGCGCTCCGAAGTTGAGATAACGGTTGACGTCCGTAATATGTTGCGGAAGTGCCAACCCGGCAGCTTCATACTTTCGCAGATCGATGATCTGCTTTTTTGTCAGCAGCAACCCGGCCGGACGAACAATATCGTTCGACGATCCGCTCGACAGTGAAACCATCGTTTTGGGAACCACCGCAGCAAGCCCGGCAACCTCCTCAGCAGTTTTATCTTTTAATGATGCCTCCCACAACTGCGTCTCCATAACAACTCCTTTTGATATTTAAAGCCACCCATCGGCCAGACCATGTAAGACAAGCGCACTATAGAGACCCGCCTGTAAAACACATCAATCAAAAGACTAAACGGCAGCCGCAACTTAGAGCAAGACTGAAAAAGTCTCTTTTGTATGTATTTATTCCCGAAAGCACGCCACAGTAACAAAACGCTTTAGTCCTGCCCCACTTACACTGGTTGCAACTTCTGCTCAAACACCCCCACCCCATCCAGATCGCGCAGCACCACGCTCATCTCCCCCGTCTGCCCATCGATGTTGACCTCGCCAAAAAACTGAAAGCCGGCAAAGGGTGAGGTGTTCTGCGCAAGCGGCACTTTCTCGAACACCACTTGCGGGCCGAAGGTTTTATCCAGCGGGTTGGGTCCGAAGCTGCCCGCGTTCAAGGGGCCGGCGACGAACTCCCAGAACGGCTCGAAGTCCTGAAAGGCAGCGCGATCAGGGTGGTAATGGTGCGCGGCGCAGTAATGCACGTCGGCCGTCAGCCAGACAACGTTGCGCACTGTCTGCGCCCTCAGGAACCCCAGCAATTCTGCAATTTCCAGCTCACGGCCCTGAGCCGGGCCGGGGTCACCATTGGCCACCGCTTCCCAGCGCGGTATACCGGGGCTCACTTCGCCGTCCGGTACGCTCAGGCCAACAGGCATGTCGGCGGCGATGACTTTCCACTGTGCGCGGGACTGCTTCAACTCACGCTTGAGCCAGTCCAGTTGCTCACGCCCCAGGAAAGGTTTCTCTGCGCCCAGGTTGTCATCGTTGGTCCCGCGATAGCTGCGCATGTCCAGCACGAACACGTCCAGCAGAGGTCCGTAACCCAGCTTGCGGTAGATGCGCCCGCCGTTGTCGGCTGCCTGCAAACGCATCGGCGCATATTCGAGCCAGGCTTGTCGCGCCCGACCGACCAGGCTGTGGATATCTTTATCTCTGTAGCGCTCGTCCAGCAACTTGCCCGGCGACCAGTTGTTGACCACTTCGTGGTCGTCCCATTGCCAGATCTGTGGCACTTCGGCGTTGAAGCGACGAATGTTTTCGTCCATCAGGTTGTAGCGATAATTGCCGCGATACTCGTCGAGGGTTTCAGCGACTTTGCTCTTCGCCTCGCTGGTGACATTGCGCCACACGCGGCCGCTTTCGGTGGTCAGTTGCGCCGGCACCGGGCCGTCAGCGTAGATGGTATCGCCGCTGTGGATGAAGAAGTCCGGCAGGCGCAAACGCATGGCCTCGTAGATACGCATGCCGCCGATGTCCGGGTTGATGCCGAAGCCCTGGCCGACAGTGTCACCGCTCCAGACAAAGCGGATATCCCGACGACTCTGCGGCACGCTGCGCAGGTGACCGAACCAGGGCTCGCTGGCCACACCGGTCCGGGCGTCTTCGAAGGACACACGGTAGAAAATCGCCTGGTCGGCGGGTAATCCGGTCAACTCGACGCGTGCCGTGAAATCGGTGCGTGCGTCGGCCAGGGGCGAGACGAACCGGCGAGGGTTGTTGAACAGGCTGCGGGTGTCCCACTCGACGACCATTCGCGCCGGTCGATCGCTGCGACTCCAGATCATTGCCCGGTCGCCCAGCAGGTCACCGGACTGTACCCCGTCGGTCAACTGCGGACGCTCCTTGACCGACGCGATGACCGCCGGAGCCAGGCCAGGCAACAACAGCCCGGCGCCAACGGCTTGCATGACTCGACGACGTCCCGGATCGAATTCGCTCATGGTGTTCTCCCTGAAAAGGGAAACTTAAGCATGCCCGAATGAAACCGTTGTGACAGGCACACATCTGCGTGGCGAGGGAGCTTGCTCCCTCGCCACAGGTCAATAGCTGCCGCCGAAAGCGCCGACAGATCAGGCCTTGGCAGGCTCCAGCGCCAGTTCGGTCACTTCCGGGCGCTTGACCACGGCATAGACCACCGCGGTCAGCAGACTGCCGGCGACAATCGCCAGCAGATACAACAACGCGTGATTGATCGCGTTGGGGATCAACATCACGAACAACCCACCGTGGGGCGCCATCAGCTTGCAGCCGAAGTACATCGACAGCGCGCCGGTCAGCGCGCCGCCGGCAATGCTCGCCGGAATCACCCGCAACGGGTCCTTGGCGGCGAACGGAATCGCCCCTTCGGAAATAAAGCACAGCCCCAGCACCAGCGCTGCCTTACCGGCCTCGCGCTCCGTCTGGGCGAACTTGCGCCGGGCGATGAAGGTGGCAATGCCCAGGCCAATCGGCGGCACCATGCCGGCGGCCATGGTCGCGGCCATCGGTGCATAACTTTGCGAGGCCAGTAGCCCCACCGAGAACGCATACGCCGCCTTGTTGATCGGTCCGCCGAGGTCGACGCACATCATCGCGCCCAGCAACACGCCCAGCAGAATCGCATTGGTGGTGCCCATGCTGTCAAGGAAATGCGTGAGTCCGGCCAGCACCCCGGCCACCGGTTTGCCGACCACGTAAATCATGATCAGGCCGGTGAACAGGCTGGCCAACAAGGGGATGATCAGAATCGGTTTCAACGCTTCCAGGCTTTGCGGCAAGCGCGCATAACGATTGATCGCCTTGGCCGTGTAACCGGCGATGAAGCCGGCAATGATCCCACCGATAAAACCGGCCCCCAGGGTACTGGCCAGCAGACCGCCGATCATCCCCGGCGCCAGGCCCGGACGGTCGGCAATCGAGTAGGCGATGTAACCGGCCAGCAACGGCACCATCAACTTGAACGCGGTGTCGCCGCCGATCTGCATCAGTGCCGCGGCGAGCGTGCCCTCTTCCTTGAACGCGGTGATGCCGAACACAAACGACAAGGCGATCATCAGGCCACCGGCCACCACCATCGGCAGCATGAACGACACCCCCGTCAGCAGGTGTTTGTAGACACCGCTCTTCTCTTGAGCGGCCGGCCCCTTGGCGCCGCTCGAGGCCGCCTCCTGCTTGCCTTCTGCCAGGGCCTTGTTCAGCGTCGCTTCGGCGTGCTTGAGGGCAATGCCGGTACCGCAACGGTAGATTTTCTTGCCAGCGAAACGCTCGGTGGCGACCTCAATATCCGCCGCCAACAGCACCACGTCGGCCTCACTGATGGCTTGCGCGCTCAACGGGTTGCGCGCGCCGACCGAGCCCTGGGTCTCGACCTGCAGGTCGTAGCCCAACCGTTTGGCCGCTTGCTGCAGGGCCTCGGCGGCCATGAAGGTGTGGGCCACCCCCGTCGGGCAAGCCGTGACCGCCACCAGACGTGGTTCCGCCCGGCTCATCGCCAGCGGTTCAGCCACCTGCGGGGCAACGTAGACCTGGGCCTCTGAAGCGCCACGGCGCAGCACCGCGTCGACGTCCTGCAAGGCCTGGGACGGCGTGCTCTGGAACACGCGCTTGCCGACAAACCGCGACATGTCCAGCGGCCCGGTGCTGACCAGCAACACCCACTCGGCCTCCTCAAGGGTCGCGGCGGACAACTGGCGCTCCGGGTGTGCCGGGTCATGCACTTCGACGCTGGTGCTCCAGCCCTGGCGCTGCGCCGCCGCCTCCAGTAACCGGGCGCACAGCACACTGGTGACCATGCCATTGGGGCAGGCCGTAACGATGGCTAACTTCATGACCTACCCTCTTATTGTTCTGTCAGGGGATGAACGCGCACCCCCTGTTCGAGGCGCGCCAGCTGCGCCGCATCGCCGATGCCAAAGCCGATCTGGGTGACCGCCATGGCGGCAATCGCCGTGGCGGTGCGCAACGTCTGTTCAGGCATATCGGCACTAAGCAGGCCGTGGAGCATTCCGGCCAACAATGAGTCACCCGCCCCGACCGTACTGGCCACACGAACCGTCGGCGATGAGGCATGCATCGCCGAACCGACACTGAACCAGTTCACGCCCTCGGAACCGTGGGAAATCACCACATGCTCGATGCCTTTGGCGTGCAGGCGGCTCGCGACTTGGGCCTGGGCGGCCACTGAAAGCGTTTCGCAACCCAGCGCATCGGCCAGCTCCTGGGCATTGGGCTTGATCAACCACGGGCCGGCGGTCAGACCAACGCGCAAGGCTTCGCCACTGGTGTCGAGCGCCACTTTCAAGCCCAATTGCTTCAAACGCACAATCAAGGTCTTCAACCAGTGCGCACTGACGCCCTGGGGCAGACTGCCCGCCACCACCACCGCGTCATGTCCCGGCGCAATCTGCTCCAGACGCGCCAGCAGCGCCTGTTGCGCCACCCCACTGACCACCGGTCCCGGTCCATTGACGTCGGTGATGCGCCCATTGGCTTCGGCCAGCTTGATATTGCTGCGGGTCTCTCCCGGCACACGGATAAACCCGTCGACAAAACCACGCTCGGCGAACAACGCCTCGAACGCCTGGAGATTGTCTTCGCCAAGAAATCCACTGACGGTCAGTTGATGCCCCAGATCGGCCAGTACCTGCGCCACGTTCACCCCCTTGCCGGCAGCATGGGTGTGCATGGTTTCACTGCGGTTGACCTGGCCGGGTTCCAGGTGCGATAGCTGAACCGTGAGGTCCAGCGCCGGGTTGAGGGTCAGGGTTAGAATCTTAGCCATTACAGTGCCTCCACTAACGCGCGCACTTCCTGTGCGCTACCCACGGCCAATGCCTGTTGGGCCAGATATTTTGCCTGCTCAAGACTCAACTCGCGAACCCGCGCCTTGACCTCGCCGATACTGCGCGCCCCTACGCTCAACTCATCCACCCCCAGCCCAACCAGCACCGGTACCGCCAGCGGATCGGCCGCCAGCTCGCCACAGACCCCGACCCACTTGCCATGAGCATGGGCGGCCCGCACGGTGATGTCGATCAGTTGCAGGACCGCCGGGTGTAACCCATCAGCCTGCGCCGATAGCGTCGGGTGACCCCGGTCGATGGCCAGGGTGTATTGAGTCAGGTCGTTGGTGCCAATGCTGAAGAAGTCGACTTCCCTGGCCAGCACCGGCGCCAGCAATGCAGCCGACGGCACTTCGACCATGATCCCCAGTTGCAGGTCGGCCACCGGGATTTCCAGACGCAGGCGTTCGGTCATGTCCCGCGCCTGGCGCCATTCGTCCAGGCTACCGACCATTGGAAACATGATTCGTAGCGGGCGGTTGCCAGCAGCGCGCAGCAAGGCGCGCAACTGCGCTTGCATGATGTGCGGGCGCTGCAGCGTCAGGCGAATGCCGCGCACACCCAGGAACGGGTTTTCTTCCTTGGCAATCGGCCAATATGGCAGCGGCTTGTCACCGCCGACATCGAGGGTGCGCACCACCAGCGGCCGCCCGGCCAGGCCATCGAGCACCCGACGATACTCGGTTTCCTGCGTGGCTTCGTCCGGCGCTTGCGGGTGCGCCATGAAAATCAGTTCGGTGCGCAGCAATCCAATGCCTTCGGCGCCCTGCTCCACCGCACTGAGCACGCCCGCGCTTTCACCGATGTTGGCGAACACCTCCACCGGATGACCGTCGAGGGTGAGCGCAGGTTGATGACGTTGTTCAGCGGCGACCTTGAGCCGTTGCTCGCGGCTGTCGCGTTCTTCAATCGCGCGCTGCAGGGTCGCGGCGTCGGCATCGACATGCAGTCGGCCGCGCTGGCCATCCAGCAGCAACGGGGTGCCCGGCGCCAGTAACAACACTGCCGCGCCCGCGCCGACCAACGCCGGGATACCCAGCGCCCGGGCGACGATAGCACTGTGGGCGGTGGCGCCGCCCCGTGCGGTGAGAATGCCGGCGACCCGGGCTGGATCCAGCCGCGCCACATCGGACGGCCCCACTTCATCCATCACCAGAATGTACGGTTGCGCAGGCTCGCTTGGGGTTTCAATGCCGCACAACTGCGCCAGCACCCGGCGGCCGATATCGCGCAAATCTGCCGCGCGTTCGGCGAGCAAGGCGTCGTGCAAGGACTCCTGTTGCCTGGCTGCCGCGTCGATCACCGCCATCCAGGCCGCTTGCGCACTCTCCCCCTGTTTGAGACGGGTATCGACTTCGTCCGCCAACTCCGGGTCGTCGAGCATTTCCTGGTGAGTGATGAAAATCTCACGAATGGCCTTGGCCTGGCTGCGCTGGATCAGCCCTTCGATGTCGCGGCGCACCTCGGCCAGCGCCGCTTTCAGCCGCTCGCGCTCGATCGCGGAGGACTCGCCACGCAACGGGTAATCAATGGCTTGCTGAACCTGTATATGGGCCGGGCCAATGGCAATCCCCGGCGCGGCGGCAATGGCCTGAACCAGGCTGCCCGGGCTCGGCGCGACGATCTCCATGGCGTCTTCAGCAATCACCGCTGGTTGAACGGTCGCGGCCGGCAAGGGTTCAATGTCTTCCCCCAGCCCCTCTTCAATGGCCGCCAACAAGGCGGGCAAGGCGTCGGCGGCGATGCTTGGCTCGGCGATCAGCTCCAGCACCTGCCCACGACGGGCACCCAGGCTCAGCAGTTTGCTCAGGCTTTTCATCGATACCGCACTGTCCTGGCCATCGACGATCCGCACGCGAATCTCGCCTTCAAAGCGCTTGGCCAGTTGGGCAAGGATTTTCGCTGGCCGCGCATGCAAACCGTGGGCGTTGGCCAGCGCGATGCGAGCGCTGGGCCAATCGGCCGGCAACTCACCACCGAGCACCTCCAGGACTGCGCGACGGCTGGTGGCCCGTCCCAGTTCATGGCCGCGCCCTTCAATCAACAGGGCGCACAACCGCTCAAGCAATGCCTGGTGCGCTTCGCCCAGGCTGGCCAGGCAGAACAACCCGCTCAGTGGCTGGCCAAGGTAACGGATCGGTTTGTCCGGCGTCACGAACGCCAGGCCCGGACGCTTGACCGTTTGCTCGCTGTGCAGCCACCACAAGCCATCGCCCAGGGGCAGCGCTTCAACCTGCTGCAGGACGGCCGCAAAACCGTTGCCCACACAATCGGCCTGACGCAACAACCGCGCGCCCCGCCAGACCAGCTCCTCGAAATCTTCGGCGCAGACCCCCAGGCCGATCATCTGGGCATCCAGCGCCAGTTCCTGCGGGGCGCTTTGCAACAGTTTGAGCAAGGCCTCGGCAGAACCGGCTCGACGCAAGGCCTGGCCCAGATCGGTTTCACCCAAGGCGCGAGTCAGCAGTTGCAGCAGGTGTAAATGTTCGTCGGACTTGGCCGCGATGCCGATCGCCAGGTAAACCATCTGGCCGTCGCCCCAGTCCACCCCGTCAGGGAACTGCAACAGACGCACACCCGTGGTGTGCACCAGATCACGGGTTGCCGGGGTGCCATGGGGAATGGCAATGCCTTGACCGAGAAAGGTCGAGCCCTGGGCTTCACGTGCCTGCAACCCGCCAAGGTAACCCTCGGCCACCAGACCGTCGGCGACCAGGCTGTCAGCCAGCACACGCAATGCAGCGGCTTTATCCACAGCCGACTGGCCCATGGATATCTGCTCTATAGTGAGCTCGAGCATGCTTTCTCCTTTTGGGTACGGGGGCCGCACCAGGTATTGTTTTGAATAAATAAGCTTAGGCTTTAATCCGCGCACTCTCTTTCAGGGCATCCTTTGGCGGTTTCACGGCAGTCATGACCAAAGGCGCCAATGGAGAAGAAAATACGCCTGCTGAAACGTTTAATCTAGATGAATTGGCACGTTACTCGATAATCGCTCATGCTTGAAGTCCAACCGGTCGGATGCTTGCGACATTGGTCGCCTGCCGTAATCGGGTAGGATTGGCCACAATGTCGGGGCAAGCTCGAACAAACAAGGAATTCCCGGGTTGAAACTCAGTGATATTGCCCAGCTGGCCGGTGTGTCCGTGACCACCGCCAGCTATGTCATCAATGGCAAGGCCGAACAGCAGCGCATCAGCAACGCCACGGTCGAGCGCGTCCGCGCGGTGGTCGAGCAGCACGGCTTCACGCCTAATCCTCAAGCCGCCGGGTTGCGCAGTCGGCACACCCGCACCCTGGGCTTTATCCTGCCGGATCTGGAAAACCCCAGTTACGCACGGATTGCCAAGTTGCTGGAGCAAGGTGCCCGGGCGCATGGCTATCAGTTGCTGATCGCCAGCTCCGACGACGCCCCGGACAGCGAGCGGCAATTGCTGGCGCTGTTTCGCGCCCGGCGCTGCGATGCGCTGATCGTTGCCAGCTGCCTGCCAGCCGGCGATGACAGCTATCGCCAGTTGCAAGCCAAGGGCTTGCCGATCATTGCCATCGACCGGGTCATGGAGCCTGAGCATTTCTGCTCGGTGATCAGCGATGACCGCGAAGCCAGCCTGCAGCTCACACGAAGTCTGTTACAACCGGCCCCCAGGCAGATCGCCCTGATTGGCGCGCGGCCTGAACTGAGCATCAGCCAGGAACGTGCCGCCGGTTTCAAACAGGCCCTGGTCGAGTTCGAGGGCCAGGTGCTGATCGAACACGGCGAGTCTTTCAGTCGCGACTGCGGTCGGCAACTGATGGAAGAACTGCTGCAACGCCTGGGTCACTTGCCGGATGCGCTGGTGACCACTTCCTATGTGCTGCTGCAAGGCGTGTTCGATGCCTTGCACGACTTCCCGTTGAAAACCCGTCCGCTGCGCTTGGGCACCTTTGGTGATACCCAGTTGCTGGACTTCCTGCCGCTACCCGTCAACGCCATGGCCCAGCAGCATCGTCTGATCGCCGAAAAGGCCCTGCAACTGGCCCTCGCCGCCATCGAGCAAGACCACTACCAACCCGGCGTACAGGCCATCGCGCGGACGTTCAAGCAGCGCATTCACCAGGACTGAACCGTGGAGCTGATCGACAGCCACACCCATCTGGATTTTCCGGATTTCGACGCGGACCGTCAGGCATTGCTGGCCAAAAGCCGCGCCCTGGGGGTCAAGCGGATGGTGGTGCTGGGGGTTTATCAGCGCAATTGGCAGCGGGTCTGGGACCTGGTGCAAAGCGATGCGCACCTGTATGCCGCATTCGGCCTGCACCCGGTGTATCTCGACGAACACCGCCCCGCCGACCTCACGGAACTGGCCGGCTGGCTGACCCGCCTGGCCGGCCATCGGCAGTTATGCGCGGTGGGTGAATTCGGTCTGGATTACTTCCTGGAGACCCTGGATCGCGAGCGCCAGCAAACCTTGTTTGAAGCACAGTTACAGCTGGCCGCCGACTTCCAGCTACCCGCCCTGCTGCACGTTCGGCGCAGCCACGCGGCGGTCATTGCCACCTTGAAGCGTTTCAAGCTCAAACGTGCCGGGATCATTCACGCCTTTGCCGGCAGCCGCGAGGAAGCCCGCGAGTACATCAAGCTCGGGTTCAAGCTGGGATTGGGTGGGGCGCCGACCTGGCCACAAGCGCTGCGCCTGCACAAAGTGATCGCCGACTTGCCGCTGGAGTCGGTGGTACTGGAAACCGACTCACCGGACATGGCCCCCGCCATGTACCCCAACCAACGCAACAGCCCAGCCCACCTGCCGGCGATTTGCTCGGCCCTGGCACCGATCATGGCCATCAGCCCGGAACAACTGGCGGCCGCCAGCACGGCCAACGCCTGCGAAGTGTTCAACTGGTAATCAACCGCAGCGGCCCTGTGCAAACGACCGTCGTGGCGGCCGTCAGACCCGAAAGGCGCTGATCAAGTGCTTCAACTGCACGACCTGGGCTGACAGGGCGCGACTGGCGTCTTCGGTCTGGTGCGCGCCTTCGGCGGTGCGCTCACCAGCGCGATTGATCTCGACAATGTTTTGGTCGATATCGTGCGCCACGGCGGTCTGCTGCTCGACGGCGGCCGCAATCTGCTGGTTCTGGTCGACGATCATGCCCACCGCGCCGAGGATGTTTTCCAGGGCCTGCTGGACCTTCTCCGATTGCCCGACGGTGCCACTGGCCATCTGATGACTGACACCCATGGCCTTCACCGCGGCCCCCACGCCAGCGTGCAGCCTGGCGATCATCTGTTCGATTTCTTCGGTCGATTGCTGGGTGCGTTTGGCCAGGGTGCGGACTTCATCGGCCACCACCGCGAAACCACGTCCCTGCTCGCCCGCCCGGGCCGCCTCGATGGCGGCATTGAGCGCCAACAGGTTGGTCTGTTCGGCAATACTCTTGATCACTTCCAGCACGCGACTGATGGACTGGCTGTCGCTGGCCAGTTGATTGATCACCAGCACCGACGCGTCGATCTCGCTGGCCAGTTGAGCAATGCTGCCTTGCTGCGACTCGACCAGCCCGCGCCCGCTGATGGTTTCGTCGTTCACGCTATGGGCGCTGCTCACCGCGGCGGCGGCACTGCGCGCCACTTCCTGGGAGGTGGCCGACATCTGGTTCATCGCCGTGGCAACCTGCTCGATCTGCGTGCGCTGACCGGCCACCGCCTGATTGCTCTGGGCTGACACCGTTTGCACCTGGCCGGCCTGACGTTCGACCTCATTGACGGTCTTGCCGACCCGTTCGATCAGGTCATGAATCTTGGCCACCGTGCCGTTGAACACGTTACCCAGCTCACCCAGTTCATCTCGGCTATGGGCGGTGAAGGTCACAGTCATGTCTCCGGCCGCCACTTTGTCCATGACCCCGCCCAGGCGTTTGAGCGTGGTACGGGTGGAGGCATAGAAGCCGCCGTAGAGATAGAAAATCAGCACGAACACCACACTGAGCGCCACCGCTTGCAGCACCATGTGCGTACGGTTCTGCTCCAGGCGTTGCTGCAATTGGACCGCGAGAAACTTCAACGTCGCGTCGTTCAACTGGTAGGTCTGCGCCATCAGACCGGTGACCTGGTCGTAAAACCCCTGCCAAGGTGCATCGAGGGTGTCGGCCATCACCACTTGCTCTTCGAACAGCTCGCTAGCCTGCTTGAGCGTGGCCTGGCTGGCATTGGCCGCCGGTTCCAGCACCTCGCGCGCGGCTTTGCTGGCACCCAGCGCATCCTGCAGTTTGAGTGCATATTCAGCCTGCAGCTTTTCCATCTGCGCCAACAGTTCATCAAAGCGGGTGGACGACGCGGAGTTCAGAAAGCCCTGCCCCAACGAGAACGCGCCCATTGCCCGGCCATCACCGAGGATTTGTGTGATTCGTGGGGTGACGTTGGTGAGCAACTCACTCAACTGACGGATGTCACCCTGGTTGTCCCGGCTCAGGCCGGACTGACTGGTGATGATCTGGCCGAAAATCTGCGCATTGCCGAGCAGCTTGCCAATCATCGCGCTTTTGCTCTGCAGGGACTTTTCCGCCTGCTGAGCCTTGAACGCCGCGATCATTTCATCGCGCTTGGCATCGAACACGCTGACCTGTTCCGGGTCGCTGGTCATTGCGCTCAGCGCTTGCAGGCGCTCCAGCACGCTCTGCTCAAGGGCGCTGATCTTCGATTCGATATCCCCCGCTTTGCCGGACTGGCCGAGAGTGGTGTTGATCTGCACCAGATTGTTCAGGGTTTCCAGGTCGCGCCGCAGGGTCAGGCTGCTGCCCAGCAGGTCGAGGCTTTGCAATTCAACCCGTGTCCCCTGGAACTCACGATATGAATCGCGCACCAGATAGAAGTTGGTTACCAGCATGGGTAGCAGGAACAGCACGCTGATCAGGCTGAACTTCATGCCGAAGCTCAGGCGATTCATCAGTGCAATGGCGGGATAGAGCAAGCTCTTCACTGGAAGTCTCCCTTGGAATTCTTATTGTTATTGGCAGGCACGCAGAGACGGCAGATAGCCACCATGGCGCGCTACTGCTGTATAACTTAAATCGGCGGAAGGTTTTGTAACTTAAGGTTAACGGCAGGATGCTGTGCAGGCCTGTAGCAACTGGCGGCTACAGGCCCACGGCGTCTTCAGAGCAGGACAGTCCAAAGGGCAAAACCGGCATACCAGACCACCGCCGCCCGCAGCATCAGCTCCCAGAGCTGATCCAGACTATTGAGGCCGTCAGGTCCGGTCACCGGCGGTGGAATTTCTCCCGCCACCATGCCGGCTTTCTCGATCAACTGCGCGGCGCTGATGTTCCAGTTCAGCAGTTCATGGAGCATGACCCGGCTGACAGCGACAAAATTACCCACCAAGGCGAAACTTGCCGCCAGCAAGCGTACGGGCAACCAGTCAAAGGCGTGCCGCAGTTGCGCAGCACGCTCCACCAGTGCCGGGCTCTTGCCGTGCTCCGCGGCCAGGGCCAGCAAGCGATAACTCAGGGCCGCCACCGGACCGAGCAGGAAATACCAGAAAATCACCGCGAAAAAGCCCTGATACGCCTCCCACACCAGATAGCCTTGCACCCGTTGCAGCAATTGCTCACCGCTGTCTGCGCACACATCCAGATCGCGCTGGGCGACATGGGCGGCCGCTTGCAGGTCTTCCCGGCGCCAGGCATCACGAAACGGTCCAAGACCACCGAGCAAGTCACCCCGCCCCAGGCTGTAGATCACCACCAGCAAGTGCACCGGCAAGGCCAGCAACCCATAGGCCACCGGCTCCAGTGCCAGTAGCAGCAGGCCAAGCACGGTCACCGGCAACAGCACCAGCAGCGCCAACACCGCCCATGGCCGGTCAGTCATCCGCGAGGTGCTTTCCAGCCGGGTCAGTTCACGCAACCACCCACCGTCACGCTGCACCCGGTGACGCAGCGCCGAGAACTTCTCGATCCAGACTGCCAGCAGTAACACCAGAAAACTCATTGTCCTTCCCCTTTTTCCAACGCCGCGCGATAGCGTGCCCAGTCGAACGCCGGCCCTGGGTCAGTCTTGCGTCCTGGGGCGATGTCACTATGCCCCTGAATACGTTCAGTGGTGATTGCCGTAAAAGCGGCCTGCAACTGGCTAGTGAGCGCCGTCAGCGCTCGATACTGGGTATCGGTGAACGGCAGATCATCGGTGCCTTCCAGTTCGATGCCCAGCGAAAAATCATTACAGCTTTCGCGTCCCTGGAAGCTGGAAACACCGGCATGCCAGGCTCGCTCAAGACAAGAGACAAACTGCGTGATCGTGCCGTCACGCTCGATCAGAAAGTGCGCCGATACGCGCAGGTCGGCGATCCCTGCAAAATAGGGATGTTCGGTGACATCCAGACGGTTCTGAAAAAACTCCTGCACCTTGCCCGTGGCGAACTGCGCCGGGGGCAGACTGATGTTGTGAATCACCAGCAAGGAAATTTCGCCCGAGGGGCGCGCATTGAAGTTGGGGGACGGGCAGTGACGCATCCCGTCAAACCAGCCACTCGCGAGGTCCAGCTGCATACAGATTCCTTCAACAACGGCTTTGACAGGCTTCAGTATGCCGTGATCGCCCCCAATGTTGCGATCACTTGCCACGATTGAGTCGGTGTAACTGGCCAATGACCGACTCCAGGGCCTGATCGAACAACACGCTGTCATCCTCGGCCAGGTACAGGGAGGGGGACTCAAGCGGGTTGCTCCGATCCAAATCGTTCCGGGCGTACGGTGTCGGTTCGTACTGCTGCAAGTGCGAGCGCAAACGCAGCAGGTCGCGCGTCGAGAGGGGTTGCGGCCGGGTACGGGATTCGAGCTCCGGCGCGACACTGCCACGCAGGTGACACAACAGGTGCTGCAAGGCCACGAAGACCTCCTGCACAGGTTCGTCGACCTGAGGGCTGTCTGTTGCACAGGGCTCGACACAGCTGTAGATCAATGAAGGCTCCTCCACAGGGCGCGCCGCAACGGCGTTGAGCTCCGGTAGCACGCCAGTGGCGATCAACAACTGGTTGGCGTGCGCGTAGATCTGGGCGGCTTCGCTCAGCACGTAGCGCTCGAACAAGGTGAGGATGATCAGCTTGACCCGGGTCTCTACCCCCAGGTTGCGCCCGGCCCGCAAGAAAAACTCGCACAGCATCGTCGGCCCCAGCGGGTTATGAGCGTCTTCCAGTGGTTTGCCCAGCAGCGTGCTCAGGCGCAGGGTCAACTGGCCCAGAGCCAGGCCATCGCGATTGAGTGCCCTGGAGACCATGGCGTGCAGCGCCACCTGCCGCTCATGGTCGTCCTGCCGCTCGATCAGGTCGGCAGTCATGGTCAGCGGCAAGCTGGCATGTGCCGGAGCGTACTGGATCAGTCCGCCGAAGGCCTCAAAAAAGCACTCAAGGAAGCCGCGCTCGATATTCTTGCGTTTGAGGCGCAAGTCGCGCATGGCTTCAAAGAAGGTGTTTTGCTCCGAGTTGTCCCGGGCCCGGTCAGCCATTTCAAACAAGGTATCGTCGGCGTTATCGAACAGCACCTGCAAACCCTGGCGCAATTGCTGTGCGGCCTTGTCGCGAATCTGAAGCGCAATCACCGGCAGGTGGGCGAGCGGCGATGGACTCGCCTGATCGGTAGTGCCCTTGTGCAAAGGCACCACATTCCCGTCGTTGTGCATCCAAGCCTCCTGAAAGGGGTAACGCTGCGGTCCGGTATCAACCGTGAACCCCATGGCAAACGCTCGCACCCCGTACACAGCGGTACGCGTAACGCACACCATCAGGTTTCGATGTTCGGGAGGGAGCCGGACTCGTCAAGGCTATGACGTCAATCTCAAGGCGCGATTATCTGGCAAAAGTCTCCCCGAGTGCCAGCGGACTCTGCTCGCGCCCTTGAAATAGCGCCTGGGTCAAGCAAATGCGCAGGGAGTACACCCTCAAGGCATTTGCTGCCTTGGGTTCGCTCCCGGCATGGCCCTATAATCGGGTCACTTTGTTTGTGGAGCCCGTTATGCCGAATCTACGCCTCGCCGATTTGACCGCCGAAATCGAAGCCAACGTGCGCCGTGCGTTGCTGGAAGACATCGGCAGCGGCGACATCACCGCACAACTGATCCCGGCCGAACGCCTGGCCAAAGCCACCATCATTACCCGTGACGCCGCCGTCATCAGCGGTACTGCCTGGGTTGACGCGGTGTTCCGCCAGTTGGACCCACGCGTGGCCGTGCACTGGCAAGTGCGCGACGGTGAGCGCGTGAGCCCCGATCAGATCCTGTTTCACCTCGAAGGCCCGGCCCGCTCGCTACTGACAGGCGAGCGCAGCGCGCTGAACTTCCTGCAATTGCTCTCAGGGGTAGCCACCCGCGCGCAGTACCTGGCCGACTTCGTCGCCGACACCCAGGTCAAGCTGCTGGACACCCGCAAGACCCTGCCTGGGCTGCGCCTGGCGCAAAAGTATGCGGTGACCTGCGGTAGCTGCCACAACCACCGTATCGGCCTGTATGACGCCTTCCTGATCAAGGAAAACCACATCGCCGCCTCTGGTGGCATCGCGCAGGCCATCGCGGCCGCGCACAAGATCGCCCCGGGCAAGCCGGTGGAAGTTGAAGTGGAAAGTCTGTCGGAGCTCAAAGAGGCGCTGGCGGCGGGCGCCGACATCATCATGCTCGATGAACTGAGCCTGGACGACATGCGCGAAGCCGTCCGCCTGAACGCCGGCAAGGCGAAGCTGGAGGCCAGCGGCGGTGTCAACGAAAGCACCTTGCGGCCAATCGCCGAAACGGGCGTGGACTACATCTCGATTGGTGCGATGACCAAGGACGTGAAGGCTGTGGACCTGTCGATGCGCCTCAGTCTCTGAGGTACATCGACAAGCGGTAAGCTACAAGCGGCTCTGCCTTGCCTTGTAGCTTGCCGCTTGAAGTTGCCCTCAAACCACCAGATTGTTCATCTCGCAGTATTCTTCCCATTCGACACCCAGCACTTCAGCCGCTTCCTTGTGCAATGCAAGGCGCGTCGCTTCGTACTCTTCTGGCGTCGAGGTGTACTTGAGCGTCAGCTCCCACGGCTGCAAGCCCTGGGCTTCGGCTTCATCCTCGAACGCCCACTGGATCTGGTCTTTCTGATCATCGGGACTCAGGTCCTTGATCTCGTCCATCAGTTCTGGCGCATCAAGCATGTACTTCCTGAGGGCTTCTGCGTGCCTGTCTTGCTGGGTCATTTCTTTCACGGTCATGGCGTTCTCGCTGATCTGGGGAATGGAAGATGGATCTGGATCATCAAGGATCTCTCTGACGCAGAAAAACCGCTTCAAGCCTGGTTTATCTGGCCTTCAGAACCATTCGGGATCATCTGAAAACTGCTGGGCGATGCTCATGCAGACATCAAATATAGGATGTTTGACCGACGATTTACACGGCTCTTTGCATCTATTCCATAAAAAGCCGTGCACATCAGGTGCAGCAACCTTCGGGAACATAAATCCGCCTCCCAGGTCATAGCGATATGCCATATCGGCACTTCACAAGGAGCTCCACAGTGATGCGCGGTTTCCCGAAGCTTTCGTCCGCCCTGCTGCTCGGCACCCTGACATTGGCCAGCACTACCCACGCCGCGATTGAAGTCTCCTCTGGCCCGGCGTCTTACGACGACAAAATCCCTGCCATCCACAGCTCATTCGATAAGGACACGCTGGTCAGAAGCAACGTCAGCATCACTGATCTGGAGAACCTGCAGAAAACCGTGAAGGCCAATGTCGACGAACTGGAAACCCAGAAGCGCACAATCAGCGACCAGGCCCGCCAGATTGAAGAGCTCAAGCGCAGCAACGGTTCCAGCTCGAGCGCCAGCAACAGCGACATTGCCGACCTCAAGCGTACCGTCAAGGAACAGGAGCGCGATCTGGACACTCTCGCCAGGCAGGTGGAAGACCTCAAGCGCAACAGCGGCTCAAGCGCCAACTCGAACAACAGCGAAATTTCGAACCTCAAGCAACAGGTCAACGATCAGGATCGCACGATCGATCAACTCAAGCGGATCGTCGAGGAATTGAGCCAGAAGGTGAAATAAGGGAAGTGATGCCGAGTCTTCCTGTGCCAGTTCAACGCGTGCCACCGCTAGAATCTGGTCACAGACTCACGCCGCTTTCGGCGTCCGCTGTGCTACCGGTATCCCGGTTGAATCCACAGGTGGATGCGGACATCGACAGGCATCATGACCGAAAGTCGCTGGTGCGCCTTGGATCAGCGAAGTATTTTGCTTATCATCAGTAACAATCCAATTACATATGAGTATTTCCTTGGGCTCTATCTTGTTCGACCTTATCGCCTTCGTCATTTTTGCCCTGGATATCTGGGCGATCTTCAATGTGGTGAAAAGTAATGCAGATACCCTGAAGAAAGTTCTCTGGGTGGCACTGGTTGCATTTCTCCCAGTACTCGGCCTGATCATCTGGGCTCTGACCGGCCCACGCGGCAACATTCGTCACCCCTCATCCAACTGAGGCACAGCGCACGAGCTTAGCGTGATTGATCTGGAGCCGAACACCGAAGTATCCAACGGCCCAGACCAGGCCTGACTGACGTCGGGCCTCGGATTGCCTGTACCACCATCCGCTGAAACCCTCCCGAGATGAGAACCCCACTGACTTCGAGCAGTATGTGTGCATGGCAACAATTCCACGCCATGACTATGGGTAGACCTGACATATAAGCGAATGAGTCGTTTGCAAAAACGCACCATGAGTGACCGTTGTAACGGCAGTTCCTGATCAGGAACCACGGTAACGCCCTGGAAGATTACCTTTGCGCCCGTTGATCTCAGTCTGGTCGCGATCAGATCGAGATTCCTTTCGTACCCATCCAGCAGAACCGCGATTACCCCTCGACAGACATAGTGGCAGGGGGTGTCGTTTTGAGGCATGCCCCCCCCCTGGGGGCGTACCCCTTGTAGTGGGTCAAGGCGAAGTGGCGGAGCCTCACTTTGAGCCGGACGGTTTAAACGTGGGCTATGGCCAGCCCCCAAAACCTTGGGTTGGCAAGGAAAGCCTGGGAAACCATAGACAACAAAAAGCCCGCACCAGGCGCAATACTGTTCAGTTAAGGAAAGGGGGCTCAATACATCCCCCGTGGCGAGCGAGCTTGCTCGCGCTGGGCTGCACAGCAGCCCCAAAACTATCGCCGAGTTCGTTCTGAAAGGCCGCAGTCGCTTTGTTGGGGGCGCTTCACGCCCCAGCGCGAGCAAGCTCGCTCGCCACGGGCGCTTTTACTCGCTTTAAGCGCTTCTTAACTGAACAGCATTACGCACCAGGCGGTGCTTTTTGTGGGATTTCGGGTGGTTTTAAAACCACCTGAAATTATTTAATGGTGCCCGAGACAGGAATTGAACCTGCGACCTTCGCGTTACGAGTGCGCTGCTCTACCGACTGAGCTACACGGGCGGTGGGCTAAACCTAGCACCGCTTTTGAGGTCCGGCAACCTGTGGCGAGGGAGCATGCTCGCGCCGGGTTGCGAAGCAACCCCCAAGGCGCCCGAGCAGGTCCGCTGCGATTGACGACTTACGACTGCTGCGCCCGAACGCGGACCGGCCGGCGGGAGCAAGCTCCCTCGCCACGGTACTTTCCTGCAGACAAAAAAATGCCCCGCGGCGTACACCGCGGGGCATTTTTTACAGCGTTGAAGCAGTCAGCCTAGGGGAGTGATTAAACGCCCGAAGCCTTGGCTGCTGCCACGTCTTTGATGGACAGCTTGATACGGCCGCGGTTGTCCACGTCCAGTACCAGCACTTCCACTTCCTGGCCTTCTTTCAGGATGTCGGTCACTTTCTCTACGCGAGCGTCGCTCAGCATCGAGATGTGAACCAGACCGTCCTTGCCAGGCAGGATGTTGACGAATGCGCCGAAGTCGACGATGCGCTCAACCTTGCCGACGTAGATCTTGCCGATCTCGGCTTCAGCGGTGATACCCAGAACGCGCTGGCGTGCCGCTTCAGCCGCTTCCTTGGTTTCGCCGAAGATCTTGATCGAACCGTCGTCTTCGATATCGATCGAAGCCTTGGTTTCTTCACAGATCGCACGAATGGTCGCGCCACCTTTACCGATGACATCACGGATTTTGTCGGTGTCGATCTTCATCGCGATCATGGTCGGAGCATTTTCCGACAGCTCGGTACGCGACTGGCCAATGATCTGGTTCATCTGGCCGAGGATGTTCAGGCGCGCTTCCAGGGCTTGGCCCAGAGCGATCTCCATGATTTCTTCGGTGATGCCCTTGATCTTGATGTCCATCTGCAGCGCGGTCACACCTTTGGCGGTACCGGCTACTTTGAAGTCCATGTCGCCCAGGTGGTCTTCGTCACCCAGGATGTCGGTCAGGACGGCGAATTTCTCGCCTTCTTTAACCAGACCCATGGCGATACCGGCAACCGGTGCCTTCATCGGAACGCCGGCATCCATCAGGGCCAGGGAAGCGCCGCAGACCGAAGCCATGGAGCTCGAACCGTTGGACTCGGTGATTTCCGATACGACGCGGATGGTGTACGGGAACACGTCGGCAGCCGGCAGCATGGCCTGAACCGAACGACGGGCCAGACGGCCGTGACCGATTTCGCGACGACCAGCGCCACCCATGCGACCACACTCACCTACCGAGAACGGAGGGAAGTTGTAGTGCAGCATGAACGGGTCTTTTTTCTCGCCTTCCAGGGTGTCCAGCAGTTGTGCGTCACGGGCAGTACCCAGAGTCGCGACTACCAGGGCCTGGGTTTCGCCACGGGTGAACAGCGCCGAACCGTGGGTCTTCGGCAGAACACCGACTTCGATGTTCAGCGGACGTACGGTGCGGGTATCGCGACCGTCGATACGTGGCTTGCCGTTTACGATGTTTTCGCGAACGGTGCGGTATTCGATTTCACCGAAAGCCGCTTTGACTTCGCTGGAAGAAGGCTGGCCTTCTTCACCGGACAGCTTGGCAACTACCTGGTCTTTCAGTTCGCCCAGGCGAGCGTAACGGTCGGCCTTGATGGTGATGGTGTAAGCCTGGGAGATCGCTTCGCCGAACTCGGCACGGATAGCGCCCAGCAGTTCGGTGGCTTCAGCCTGGGGAGCCCAGGTCCAGGTTGGCTTGGCAGCTTCGGCAGCCAGCTCTTTAACCGCGTTGATCACAACCTGGAACTCGTCGTGAGCAAACAGTACCGCGCCCAGCATCTGGTCTTCGGTCAGCTCTTTGGCTTCCGATTCAACCATCAATACCGCTTCCGAAGTACCGGCAACGACCATGTCCAGGCTCGAAGCTTTCAGTTGTTCGTAAGTCGGGTTCAGCAGGTAGCCGGTGCTTTCGTGGAACGCAACGCGGGCAGCGCCGATCGGGCCATCGAAAGGAATGCCGGAGATGGCCAGGGCAGCCGAGGTACCGATCATCGCAGCGATGTCCGGATCGGTCTTCTTGCTGGTGGAAACGACGGTGCAGACAACCTGCACTTCGTTCATGAAGCCTTCTGGGAACAGCGGACGGATCGGACGATCGATCAGTCGGGAAGTCAGGGTTTCTTTCTCGGAAGGACGGCCTTCGCGCTTGAAGAAACCGCCAGGGATCTTACCGGCAGCGTAGGTTTTTTCCTGGTAGTGAACAGACAGAGGGAAGAAGCCCTTGCCTGGATCGGCTTGCTTGGCACCAACCACGGTCACCAATACGCTGACGTCGTCGTCAACGGTGACCAATACTGCGCCGGAGGCCTGACGGGCGATACGGCCAGTCTCGAGGGTAACGGTCGACTGACCGAACTGGAATTTTTTGATTACCGGGTTCACGGTGTCCTACCTTCTTTGTGGCTCTTGGGGAACTGGTTTTCTTGCGAAATTCTTGGGCAATGTCGGGAATCGGCCCGGCGTGTATTGTCCAGGTAAAACTACTGTCCAGATAAAACTTGAGGCTGGGAGCCTGCCCTGCGCCAGCGGGAAACCCACTGACGCACGACAGACAACCAACCTCTAGCGCAATCGCTAATTAGCGACGCAGACCCAGGCGAGCGATCAGAGCGCTGTAACGGCTCACGTCCTTGCCTTTCAGGTAGTCCAGCAGCTTACGACGCTGGTTTACCATGCGGATCAGACCACGACGGGAGTGGTGATCTTTACCGTTGGCCTTGAAGTGACCTTGCAGTTTGTTGATGTTGTGGGTCAGCAGTGCAACTTGCACTTCTGGCGAACCAGTGTCACCAACAGCTTGCTGGTAGTCAGCTACGATTTGGGCTTTTTCTTGAACGTCGAGAGCCATGAGGCAATCCTTTTATCAGGAAACTGTTTCAGAAAAACAGCTTCAACAGGCCAGGGACAAATCCCTGTATCTAAAAATGAGTAGTGACCGTGCCTGTTAACAGCCACCCTCGCCAGCCTGCGTAAAAGCTGCTGCGCTTTTACGCAGACTGGTTTCGGTCATTCTGACCGAATCAGTCGACGTGGCGCAATGCGCCCGTCTTCGCTCACTTCACCGATACCGATGAAGCGACCATTGTGATCCTGTACCCGTACCATGCCGAACTTCGGAGCATCCGGAGCGCGCACCGGCTGGCCATTGAGCCAGTAGAACGAGCTGTGCTCCGAGAATTGCAGCAGCGGCCAATCCAGCAGGCCACTGTCCGATGGCATCAGGAAGCGATCGACTGCTTCGTTGCCGCCTTCGGCATGTACCGCTTCCAACTCTTCCAGCGTGACCGTCTGGGCCAGGCTGAACGGACCGGCCTGGGTACGTCGCAGTTCTGCCACGTAAGCGCCACAACCGAGCTGTTCACCGATATCTTCCACCAGGGTACGGATATAGGTGCCTTTGCTGCAATCTACGGCAAAGCGCGCAGTGTCGCCTTCAAAGGCCAGCAATTCCAAGCGCGCTATAGTAACAGAACGCGGTTCGCGCTCCACCACTTCACCTGCACGTGCCAGCTTGTACAGTGGCTGCCCATCACGCTTGAGCGCTGAGTACATCGGCGGTATCTGACTGATTTGCCCACGAAATTTTGGCAAGACCGCTTCGATATCGGCGCGACCAACGGTCACGGGGCGCTCCAGCAAAACATCACCCTCGGCGTCTGCCGTGGTGGTGGTCTTGCCCAATTGCGCCAAGGTTTCATACGCCTTGTCGGAATCGAGCAGGTATTGCGAGAACTTGGTGGCCTCACCGAAGCACAACGGCAACACACCGGTGGCCAGCGGGTCGAGACTGCCAGTGTGACCGGCCTTCTCGGCATTGAGCAGCCAGCGAACCTTCTGCAAGGCCGCGTTGGAAGTGAATCCCAGTGGCTTGTCGAGCAGGATGATGCCGCTGACGTTACGACGGATACGTTTGACCTGAGCCACCGATTACTCCTTGGCGTCCTGGGCTTCGACCGCGACCGGGTGCTGATTGTCTTCAGCCACCGCGCGCTCGATCAATGCCGACAGGTGCGCGCCACGCACGACGCTTTCGTCGTAGTGGAAGTGCAACTGTGGAACGCTGCGCAGTTTCATCTCGCGAGCCAACTGCATACGCAGGAAACCGGCGGCGGAATTGAGCACCTTGATGCTCTGGGCGATATCTTCGGCGCTGTCCTGCCCCATCACGGTGATGAAGATCTTGGCGTGACCGACGTCACGGCTGACTTCAACAGCGGTAATGGTGACCAGGCCGACGCGCGGGTCTTTGACTTCACGACGGATCAGTTGTGCCAGCTCGCGCTGCATCTGATCGCCGATACGTTGGGTACGGCTGTATTCTTTTGCCATGTCTTGTTACCTGTTACTGCCTCACGGTGAAACCCGTGTGGTCTGAAAGCGGCAAACGCCCGGCCTGACAGAAGCCAGACCGGGCGTTGCGTTTAGAGTCCGGGCGATGCGCCGTGCATTTGCATGCGGCTGCCCATCACGGCTCTTGAAGTGCGCGAGTTAGAGGCTGCGAGCAACCTGAACTTTCTCGAAGACTTCGATCTTGTCACCGACCTTGACGTCGTTGTAGCTCTTCACGCCGATACCGCATTCCATGCCGGCACGTACTTCGGAAGCGTCATCCTTGAAGCGGCGCAGGGATTCCAGCTCGCCTTCGAAGATAACGATGTCTTCACGCAGTACACGGATTGGACGGTTACGGTGCACAACACCTTCGATAACCATGCAACCGGCGATCGCGCCAAACTTCGGCGAACGGAACACGTCGCGGACTTCAGCAATACCCAGGATGTTCTCCCGGACGTCACTGCCAAGCATGCCGGTCAGGGCTTTCTTGACGTCTTCGATGATGTCGTAGATCACGTTGTAGTAACGCATATCCAGACCTTCCTGCTCGACGATCTTGCGAGCGCCAGCATCGGCACGCACGTTGAAGCCGAACAGTACAGCGTTGGAGGCCAGTGCCAGGTTGGCGTCGGACTCGGTGATACCACCGACACCGCCACCCACGACACGCACTTGCACTTCGTCGTTACCCAGGCCGTTCAAGGCACCGTTCAACGCTTCCAGCGAACCACGAACGTCAGATTTGAGGACGATGTTAAGCGTCTTCTTCTCTTCCTGGCCCATGTTTTCGAAGATGTTTTCCAGCTTGCCTGCGTGAGCACGAGCCAGTTTGACTTCACGGAACTTGCCTTGACGGAACAGAGCCACTTCACGGGCTTTCTTCTCGTCGGCAACCACGCTCATCTCGTCGCCAGCGTCCGGGGTACCGTCCAGGCCGAGGATCTCGACAGGGATGGAAGGACCGGCTTCCTTGATTGGCTTGCCGTTCTCGTCGAGCATGGCGCGAACGCGGCCATAGTTCGAACCGACCAGGACCATGTCGCCTTGGCGCAGGGTACCGTCTTGAACCAGAACGGTTGCAACCGGGCCACGACCTTTGTCGAGACGCGATTCAACCACGACGCCACGGCCAGGAGCCGAAGGAGTCGCTTTCAATTCCAGAACTTCAGCCTGCAACAGAACAGCTTCGAGCAGTTCGTCCACGCCAGTACCGACTTTCGCCGAAACCGATACGAACGGGGTGTCGCCGCCCCACTCTTCCGAGGTCACGCCGTGAACCGACAGTTCGCTACGGATGCGATCGAGATCGGCGCCCGGCTTGTCGATCTTGTTCACTGCAACAACCAGTGGAACACCGGCCGCTACTGCGTGCTGGACAGCTTCAATGGTCTGCGGCATCACGCCGTCGTCCGCTGCAACTACCAGGATCACGATGTCGGTCGCCTTGGCACCACGGGCACGCATGGCGGTAAACGCGGCGTGACCAGGGGTGTCGAGGAAGGTGACCATGCCGCGTTCGGTTTCAACGTGGTAGGCACCGATGTGCTGGGTGATACCGCCGGCTTCGCCAGCCGCTACCTTGGCACGACGGATGTAGTCGAGCAGCGAGGTCTTACCATGGTCAACGTGGCCCATTACGGTCACGACTGGCGCACGGGAGAAAGCCTCACCTTCAAACTTCAGGGACTCGGCCAGGGAATCTTCCAGGGCGGTGTCGCTGACCAGGGTCACTTTGTGGCCCAGCTCTTCAGCTACCAGTTGGGCAGTTTCCTGGTCCAGTACCTGGTTGATGGTCGCTGGAGTACCCAGTTTGAACATGAACTTGATGATTTCAGCAGCCTTCACCGACATCTGTTGAGCGAGATCGCCAACAGTGATGGTTTCGCCGATCTTCACTTCACGCACGACAGGGCCGGTTGGGCTCTGGAAACCGTGAGCGTTGCGTTTCTTCAGCTTGGCCTTGCCGCGACCACCACGACGGAAGCCATCGCTTTCTTCGTCGGTAGTACGTGGCGCAACGCGTGGCGCAGGCGCCTTTTCCTTGACCGAAGCACGATGCGGAGCGTTTTTGCGCTCGCCATCGCCACTGCCACGACGATTGCTATCGTCGGCGCGTGGTTTGTCCGGACGGCGCGGTTCGTCACGCTTGCGAGCGTCAGCGGCAGGTGCTGCGGCAACCGGTGCTTCACGCACTGGCTCGACAGCTGCAACCGGGGCCGCAACCGCGCCCGAAGGAGCAGATTGCGCAGCAGCAGGCTGGCGACGCGCTTCTTCTTCGGCGCGACGCTTGGCTTCTTCTTCAGCCTTCTGACGTGCAGCATTTTCTACTGCGCGACGTTCTTCCAGTTCGCGTTTGCGCTCGGCTTCGATTTCTTCCGGGCTGCGCTGTACGAAGACTTTCTTCTTGCGTACTTCAACGCTGATGCTTTTGCTGCCAGCAACACGCAGGGTGCTGGTGGTTTTACGCTGCAACGTGATCTTGCGCGGTTCTTCCACTTTCGCCTTGTGGCTGCTTTTCAAGTGAGTCAGCAAAGACTGCTTCTCACTGTCGGTCACATGTTCCTCGGCGGCGGTGTGCGGCAGACCTGCCTCACGCATCTGCTGCAGCAGGCGCTCTACCGGTGTTTTGACCTCATCGGCCAGTTGTTTCACCGTGACTTGCGTCATGCATTTCTCTCCTCAGGCCGCGCCTATTACTCGAACCAATGGGCTCGGGCGGCCATGATCAACTTGCCGGCACGATCATCGTCAATGCCGTCGATGTCGAGCAGGTCGTCAATAGACTGCTCGGCCAGGTCTTCGCGGGTAATTACGCCGCGCACCGCCAGTTCCATCGCCAAATCCTTGTCCATACCCTCAAGCGAGAGCAGGTCTTCGGCCGGATGGGCGTCTGCCAGCTTTTCCTCAGTAGCGATGGCTTTAGTCAACAAGCGATCCTTGGCCCGAGCGCGAAGCTCGTTGACGGTGTCTTCGTCAAAGCCGTCGATGTTGAGCATTTCTTCCAACGGTACGTAGGCAATCTCTTCCAGGCTGGTGAAGCCTTCATCTACCAGCACCTGTGCCAGGTCTTCGTCGACTTCCAGCTCGTCGATGAAGTTGCGCAGGATGTCGCCGGTTTCTGCTTGCTGCTTAGCCTGGATGTCCGATTCGGTCATCACGTTCAGGGTCCAGCCAGTCAACTGGCTAGCCAGACGCACGTTCTGACCACCGCGACCGATGGCCTGAGCCAGATTGTCTGCGCCAACGGCGATGTCCATTGCATGGGCATCTTCGTCAACGATAATTGCCGCAACCTCGGCCGGTGACATGGCGTTGATTACGAACTGCGCCGGGTTGTCGTCCCACAGGACGATATCCACACGCTCACCGCCCAGTTCACCGGACACAGCCTGGACACGCGAACCGCGCATACCAATGCAAGCGCCCTGCGGGTCGATGCGTTTATCTTTCGAGCGGACCGCGATCTTGGCGCGCGAACCCGGATCCCGGGAAGCGGCCATGACTTCGATCAGGCCTTCAGCGATTTCCGGCACTTCAATGCGGAACAACTCGATCAGCATTTCCGGCGCGGTACGCGACAGGATCAGCTGCGGGCCGCGGTTTTCAGTGCGGATTTCCTTGAGCAGTGCACGCAAGCGCACACCGACCCGGAAGGTTTCGCGAGAAATGATGTCTTCACGAGCCAGCAACGCTTCAGCATTGTTGCCCAGATCGACGATCACGTTGTCGCGGGTCACTTTCTTCACGGTGCCGGAGATGATCTCTCCCAGGCGCTCGCGGTAAGCGTCGACAACCTGAGCGCGTTCGGCTTCGCGAACCTTCTGCACGATGACTTGCTTGGCAGTCTGTGCAGCGATGCGACCGAATTCGATGGACTCGATTTTCTCTTCGACAACGTCACCGACCTTGGCGCCAGGATGCGTTTCAGCAACCTTGCTTGGCCAGGTTTCGATGGCCGGATCGTCCAGGTCTGCTTCTTCGACGACCGTCCAGCGACGGAAAGTCTCATAAGCACCGGTGTGGCGATTGATTTCCACACGCAGATCGACTTCGTCCTCGAAACGCTTTTTGGTAGCCGTGGCCAGAGCCAGCTCCAGCGCTTCAAAAATTACGTTTGCCGGTACGCCCTTTTCATTGGATACCGACTCAACAACCAGCAGTACTTCTTTGCTCATCGTACGCCTCGCCTTTCGCAAGCCATTGGATCCGCGGGATCCGCAGTTTCTGGCACGTCTCAGTCAAAACTGGGAATAATGTTGGCCTTGTCGATCATATCGATCGGCAACAGGAACTCATGGTCATCAACCTGCACCACGACGTCCTGTTCTTCTACACCGCGCAGAAGGCCCTGAAAGTTGCGTCGACCTTCAAAAGGCGAGCGCAGCTTGATCTTCACTTGTTCACCGGCAAATTTTGCAAACTGCTCAATAGTGAACAGCGGGCGTTCCATGCCAGGCGAGGAAACTTCAAGGGTGTATTCAACGGCGATCGGATCTTCAACATCCAGCACACCGCTGATCTGACGGCTGACGATGGCACAATCGTCCACCAGCACGCCGCCCTCTTTATCGATATAAACGCGCAACATTGAGTGGCGACCTTGAGCCGAAAACTCAATACCCCAGCATTCATAGCCTAGGGCCACGACCACCGGGGCCAGCAAGGCCTGCAACTGTTCTAGCTTGCTCGACACCTGAACCCCCTCGTGCATGTATGTGCATGCTTTGCAAAATAAAAAAATGGGCGAATCGCCCATCCCTGAAACGCCATCGAATAACGGCGTTATAAAGTGTCCAGCTAACAAAAAGCCCCTGAAAAGGGGCTCCTGAAACTGGTTGCGGGGGCCGGATTTGAACCGACGACCTTCGGGTTATGAGCCCGACGAGCTACCAGACTGCTCCACCCCGCGACAAAGCTGGGGCGGAAGTATACGACCGATCCCTGATAGGGTCAATGTAACCTTCCACCTGCAAGAAAGCCCGCAACAGCGGGCTCTCCTGACTAATTGGTACCGAGAAGGGGACTCGAACCCCTACACCCTATGGGCACAACCACCTCAAGGTTGCGTGTCTACCAATTCCACCACCTCGGCAATACTACGTTTGAAACCCTTCTTACTTCTGCTCTTGAGCTGGAGGCACGTCAGTCGCATTGGTTGCCGACTTTTGCTCTTGAAGCACCGGAACATCATCAGAAGCCGGTTTTTGCACTGGAACTTCCAGAACCGCTGGGTTTGGCAAACCTACTTGAGTCAGCTGGTGAGCTTTCTCTTTAGCAAAGTAACCTAACCCTAAGCTGGTTATGAAAAAACCTGCGGCAAGTATAGCAGTAAACTTACTAAGAAAGGTAGAGGAACCTTGGCTTCCGAACACAGTATTTGAAGCACCTGCTCCGAAAGACGCGCCAGCGTCCGCACCCTTACCCTGCTGCAGCAATACGAGAGCTACTACGCCCAATGCACCCAGCAGATGAAAAACGACTACGACTGTTTCCAGCATTTTTTCAGTTTCCCGCGGCGCGACAGATCGCACCGAACTCATCTGCATTCAGGGAAGCCCCACCAATGAGCCCCCCATCGATATCCGGCATGCCGAACAGTTCGACCGCATTGGCCGCCTTCACGCTGCCGCCGTATAGAAGCCGCACACCTTGTGCGACTTCAGAATTCTCTGCCGCCAACTGAGCGCGAATGGCTGCATGCACATCCTGCGCTTGTTGCGGTGAAGCAGTCAGCCCGGTGCCAATGGCCCAGACCGGCTCGTAAGCGATTACTGCATTTGCAAAAGCGCCAACACCCAGCTCCCCGATGATGCTGTCCAGCTGACGCCCGACAACCTCAAGAGTTTTACCGGCCTCACGCTGCGCCAGGGTCTCCCCTACGCACAACACCGGAATCAAGCCACATGCCTGTGCCGCTGCAAACTTGCGATTCAGTGTCCCGTCGAGCTCGCCGATAATCTGGCGGCGCTCCGAGTGCCCAACGAGCACCAGGGAACAACCTGCATCCACCAACTGACTCGGTGCAATCTCACCTGTCAGCGCACCTTGCATCGGCTCCACCGCAGCGTTCTGCGCGCCGACCGAAATCGACTTTCCTTGCAAGCCATCAATCACTTGATTGATATACAGACAAGGCGGGAACACCGCGACATCAACACCGCTCGGCAAGGCCAGATGACGAAGGTCGTCGATCAGCTCAGCGACGCTGGCGCGGGTACCGTGCATCTTCCAGTTACCAGCTACCATAGGGCGACGCATGCTGTACCTCGTCGGTCAAAGTGGGCGCAGATGTTACCCAACCGAATCATTGCTGGCAAGCCGAATTCAGGCAGAAACTTCAGCGACCAGTTTTGCCAGCTCTTCAGCGTATGCACGAACCTGGGTTTCGTCCTCGCCTTCGACCATGATACGCACCAGCGGCTCAGTGCCGGACTTGCGCAACAAGACCCGACCACGCCCCGCCATCGCCTTGGCAACCCGCTCGCTCGCCTCCCTGACGGTCGCATGCTCGACAGGATTGGCACCGCCGGCAAAACGCACATTGATCAAGACCTGAGGGCACTTGCGCAGCGCCTGCCGAGTCTGGGCGAGCCCTTCCTGGCGCGCCTTCATGGCCATCAGCACTTGCAACGCTGCGATAATCGCATCGCCGGTAGTGGTGTGCTGGAAGCAGACGATATGCCCGGAGTTTTCACCCCCTACTGTCCAGTTACGCTCCAGCAGCTCGGCAATGACGTAACGGTCACCGACATTGGCACGCACGAACGGAATCTTCAGCTCGGCACACGCCAACTCCAGCCCCAGGTTGCTCATCAACGTACCGACTACACCGCCCTGCAGACAGCCACGCTCCTGCAGATCACGCGCGATAATGAACAACAGCTCGTCACCGTCGACAACAGCCCCTGTGTGATCGACCATCAATACGCGATCACCGTCGCCGTCAAAGGCAATACCCAGGTCGGCCTGCTCGGCCAGGACAGCTGCCTGCAGCGACCCCATGTGGGTCGAACCGCAATTGTCATTGATGTTCAGGCCGTTGGGTTGCGCGGAAAGCACCACCACCTCGGCGCCCAACTCGCGAAAGACGCTTGGTGCAACCTTGTACACCGCACCGTGTGCACAATCGATCACGATCTTCAGACCGGCAAAACTGGTGCCGGTAGGCACACTGCTTTTGCAGAATTCGATGTAACGACCCGACGCGTCGTTGATTCGCGACACCTTGCCGATCTTGTTCGACTCGACAACCGTCATCGTCGGCGCATCAAGCAACTCCTCGATCATCAACTCGACGTCGTCCGGCAGCTTGGTTCCCTGCCCGGAGAAAAACTTGATGCCGTTGTCATCATGGGGGTTATGGGACGCACTGATCACGATGCCGGCTTCGGCATGAAAGGTACGGGTCAGATAGGCAATCGCCGGGGTAGGCATCGGCCCCAGCAACATCACATCCGCACCCGCGGAGGTAAGCCCGGCCTCGAGCGCCGACTCGAACATGTAACCGGAGATGCGCGTGTCCTTGCCAATCAGAACCTTGCAAACGCCCATTTTCCGGAACGCCATGCCAGCAGCCCAGCCAAGCTTGAGCATGAAGTCAGGAGTAATCGGGTAGGTGCCGACCCGACCACGAATACCGTCGGTGCCAAAATATTTCTTAGTCATAAGTACTCCATCGTTCTTATTCGGCTGATTCCACAGCAGCGATCATCCGCACCACATCCATCGTTTCGGCTACGTCATGCACGCGCAGGATTCGCGCGCCCTTGACCACCGCCAACGCTGCGAGAGCCAGACCGCCATGCAGCCGCTCCCCCACCGGGCGATTCAGCGCCTGCCCGATCATGCTCTTGCGCGACACCCCGACCAGAAGAGGCCGCCCCAAGTCATGCAGGGCTTCCATATGTTTGAACAGGCTCAAATTGTGCTGCAGGTTTTTCGCAAACCCAAAACCGGGATCGAGAATGATCCGCTCAGCCGGGATACCCACCGCAGCACACTGCGCCATACGCTCAGCGAGAAACTCGCCAACCTCGAGCGTTACATCAGCATAGTGGGGATTGTCCTGCATATCGCCCGGCTCGCCGAGCATATGCATCAGGCACACTGGCAAGCCCGTGGCTGCAGCGGCGTCCAGAGCACCATCGCGACGCAGTGATCGAACATCATTGATCAACCCGGCGCCCAGTCGCGCAGTTTCGCGCATGACCGCAGGCGTCGAGGTATCGACCGAGATAATCACATCAAGTTCACGATGAATCCGCTCGACAATCGGCGCGACGCGCTCGAGCTCCTCAAGCGGCGAAACCGCCCGGGCTCCCGGCCGAGTCGACTCGCCCCCCACATCAATCAAGGTGGCGCCGGCAGCGACCATCGCCTCGGCATGTTTCAGGGCAGCATCAAGCTGACTGAAACGACCGCCATCGGAGAAGGAATCGGGAGTGACATTAAGAATACCCATGACATGCGCATGGGCCAAATCAAGAACCCGGTTGCCGCAAGGCAACCGGGTTGAGGACTGAACAAAAGTCATTTCAAACCTTAGACGTCGGCAGCCGGGCCGCCGATAGGGGTTTCCGGACGCTCGTCCTGGACAACAGGAGGCGTACCGGAAGTACCGGTACCACCAGACCAGTCACGCGGTTCGCGTGGAGGACGACCCGCCATGATGTCGTCGATCTGATCGGCATCGATGGTTTCGTACTTCATCAGCGCATCGGCCATCGCGTCCAGCTTGTCGCGATTGTCCGTCAGGATCTGCTTGGCCGTGCCGTAGCACTGATCAATGATGCTACGCACTTCAGAGTCGATCAGCTTGGCCGTCTCGCCCGAGAAGCTGGCGTGTTGACCGCCGCCGCCACGACCCAGGAACACCTCACCTTCTTCTTCGGCATACATCAAGGGACCGAGTTTTTCGGAAAGACCCCACTTGGTCACCATGTTCCGGGCGATCTGGCTGGCACGCATGATGTCGTTCGAAGCACCCGTGGTGACACCGTCAAAGCCAAGGGTCATCTCTTCGGCGATACGACCGCCGTAGAGCGAGCAGATCTGACTGATCAAGGCGCGCTTGGACAGACTGTAGCGATCTTCTTCCGGCAGGAACATCGTCACGCCCAGTGCGCGACCACGCGGGATGATCGAGACCTTGTAGACCGGGTCGTGCTCAGGCACCACTCGACCAACAATGGCGTGACCGGCTTCGTGATAAGCGGTGTTCTGCTTCTCTTTTTCGGACATGACCATCGATTTGCGCTCAGCGCCCATCATAATCTTGTCCTTGGCCAGTTCGAATTCCTTCATCTCGACGATGCGCTTGCCGGCGCGAGCCGCGAACAGCGAGGCCTCGTTCACCAGGTTGGCCAGGTCAGCACCAGAGAAACCCGGGGTACCGCGTGCGATCACCGCCGGAGCGACGTCGTCACCCATCGGCACTTTGCGCATGTGAACCTTGAGGATCTGTTCACGACCACGGATGTCCGGCAAACCGACGACAACCTGACGGTCGAATCGACCTGGACGCAGCAGCGCCGGGTCAAGCACATCAGGACGGTTGGTCGCGGCGATGACGATGATGCCGTCATTCATTTCGAAACCATCCATCTCTACCAGCAACTGGTTGAGGGTCTGTTCACGCTCATCGTGACCACCGCCCATGCCGGCGCCACGATGGCGACCGACGGCGTCGATCTCGTCGATGAAAATGATGCAGGGGGCGTGCTTCTTGGCCTGTTCGAACATGTCGCGAACACGGCTGGCGCCGACACCCACGAACATTTCGACGAAGTCGGAACCGGAGATGGTAAAGAACGGCACCTTGGCTTCACCGGCAATCGCCTTGGCAATCAACGTTTTACCGGTACCCGGAGGGCCAACCATCAGCACACCGCGAGGAATACGACCGCCCAGGCGCTGGAACTTACCCGGATCACGCAGGAATTCGACCAGCTCGCCGACCTCTTCCTTGGCTTCGTCGCAACCGGCAACGTCAGCCAGGGTGGTTTTCACCTGGTCTTCGGAGAGCAGGCGCGCCTTGCTCTTGCCAAAGCTCATCGGCCCGCCCTTGCCGCCCGCGCCGCCCTGCATCTGGCGCATGAAGAACATGAAGACGGCAATGATCACCAGGATCGGGAAGCTTGCAACCAGTAGCTGGGTCCAGATGCTTTGCTGCTCAGGCTGCTTACCCTCGACAACGACGTGGTTGTCCACGAGGTCACCGATCAGACCGTTGTCCTGAATAGCCGGACGAATGGTCTTGAAGCTGTCGCCATCCGTGCGCTTGCCGGTAATGACATAGCCGTCCACGGCTACGCGCTCGACCTTGCCATCCTTGACCTGCTGGATGAAGTCGGAATAGTTGAGGGTCTGTGGCTCGTTAGGGCTGGAGAAGTTGTTCATCACCGTCACGAGGACAGCCGCGATGATCAACCACAGGATAAGATTCTTTGCCATATCGTTCAATTAACTACCCTCTGAAGCAAGCTCCGCAACTGGCGCGCGCCTCGCATGATATTCACCGGCCTAACTTACTACATTACCTACAACTCTGGCAGGCGCCGTCTGTAACCCTTTGTGAAACATTGACTACACAATATTCGTTAATGCTTGTGGGGCGAAATACTAAAAACCTATCACCCCGCAAAAAATCCTCGTTTTACTCACTCGGGCCGCGGTAGCCCCAAGCCAGCATGTATTGCTCGCGAGAGCTGCCACGGGAAGAGTCCGGCTTGATCATCTGGACCTTGTCGAATTTCTGACGAGCGTCCTTCACGTAAGCATCGAACCCTTCGCCCTGAAAAACCTTGATCACAAAATTACCGCCAGGCTTGAGTATCCGAGCCGCCAAATCAAGAGCCAGCTCGCAAAGAAACATGGCTTTTGGCATGTCCACCTCAGGCGTACCACTCATATTGGGGGCCATATCGGAAATCACAAGGTCCACCTGCGAATTACCCACGGCCTCAAGGATCTGAGCGAGCACCTGGTCCTGGGTGAAGTCACCCTGGATGAAAGTCACGTCCGGAATGCTGTCCATTTCCAGGATGTCCGAGGCAATCAGACGCCCCTGACCACCGATCAACCGACTAGTGACCTGCGACCAGCCACCGGGCGCTGCACCCAGGTCGACAACGCTCATGCCCGGACGGATCAGCTTGTATTTCTCCTGGACCTCCAGAAGCTTGTAACTCGCACGTGAACGGTAGCCATCCTTCTGCGCCTGCTTCACATAGGGATCATTGACATGTCTTTTCAGCCAACCAAGGCTTGTCTTGGAACGCGCCATTGGGCACCTCGATGATAAGGGTCGTGATTAATTGGGCGGATCCACGCACCCTCGGGTAAAATGGCCGCCATTTTACAGAATCCAGACGAAAGGGTCAGATTATGCCGCTCACTCAAGAGCAGAAGAAACAGTACAAATCCATTGGCCACCATCTGAAACCAGTTTTGACTGTGGCTGACAACGGTTTGACGGAAGGTGTTTTAGCCGAACTGGAACGCGCATTGAGCGATCACGAGCTGATCAAGATCAAGCTCAACATCCTCGATCGCGAATCGCGCCTGGCTGCCATTGCAGAACTGTGCAAGGTCGGCAAAGCGGATCTGGTACAGGTCATCGGCAAGATGGCGCTGATTTACCGCAAGAACTTCAGCGTAAACAAGCAACTGTCGAACGTCCATCGCTTCAAGTGATGAAACGGGTCAAGGGTGTGCTTCGCGCACCCTGCCACCCCAACCTGGCACCGGCTGCATGACCAGCAGCAAACCGGAAAAGCCCAGGACCAGGTAGCTGAACAGCAACCAATGCTCCGCCTCAGGCCATTCGATGCGCACCACGAAGTACATCGTGCTCGCGTACAGCGCCATCAACAGCAATTGTCCGCGCATATCGCGCCATAGACTGGCAAGGCCCTTGGTCTGAACCAGCACCAAAACCTGAAAAACCACGCACGCAGCTGAAAACCCAACCAGCAGCGCACTCAGCATGCCTGAAATCTCATGGATCAGCAGCGGCGCCAGACCAATTTGGTCCAGCACCGGCAGCAGACCGACGTGCAACAACCACAGGCCGCCGACCCATAACACCTGGGTCAGCTGCCAAAGCATGGCGCCCGCGCGATGCAGGCGCCCGCCCTCAGACATGGCGAACTTCGACAATCTCGTACTCGATAACGCCACCAGGCGTTTTCACCGCCACCACGTCACCCTCTTCCTTGGCGATCAAGGCGCGGGCCAGCGGCGATCCGACCGAAATCTTGCCAAGTTTGAAGTCAGCCTCATCCTCACCCACTATGTGGTAAGTGACGCGCTCATCAGTCTCGACGTTGGCGATTTCAACGGTGGTGCCGAAAATCACTTTACCGGTGTGAGGAATGGACGTGACATCGATGATGACCTGATTCTGAATCCGACCTTCAATGTCACGAATCCGCGCCTCGACCATACCCTGCTGCTCGCGAGCAGCATGGTATTCGGCGTTTTCCTTCAAATCACCCAGCTCGCGAGCCGTACCGATGTCCTGGCTCAGCTTGGGACGTACGACCTTGGTCAGGTGAGTGTGTTCTTCTTCCAGGGCGCGAGCGCCCTGAACAGTCATGGGGTACTTGGTTATGCTCATGCCTTCAATCCTGCGTGTAGATCCTGCAAGCGGCGCACGGTCTTCTCGGGACCGAACTTCAGCGCTTCGCAGATAGCCTCGCCTGCAGCAATGGTGGTGGTGCAGTAAATCTTGTGCTGCAAGGCATTACGACGAATGGAGTACGAATCAGCGATCGACTGACGACCTTCGGTGGTGTTGATGATCAGCGTGACTTCGTCATTCTTGATCATGTCGACCACGTGCGGACGGCCTTCGGTCACCTTGTTCACACGACGCACTTTCAGGCCTGCAGCCTCGATCAGCTTGGCAGTACCGGCAGTGGCGACCACTTCGAAGCCCAAGTTGATCAGATCACGGGCTACGCCTGCAACCAGCGGCTTGTCATCGTCACGCACGCTGATGAACGCAGTACCGCCGGTCGGCAGCACTTCGCTGGCACCCATCTGGGCCTTGGCGAAGGCTTCGCCGAAGGTGTCGCCCACACCCATCACTTCGCCCGTGGACTTCATCTCCGGGCCGAGGATCGGGTCAACGCCAGGGAATTTGGCGAACGGGAACACCGCCTCTTTCACGCTGTAGAAGTTCGGAATGATTTCCTTGGTGAAGCCGATTTCCTTCAGGGTTTTACCGGCCATCACGCGTGCCGCGATCATGGCCAGGGAAACACCGATGCACTTGGAGACGAACGGTACGGTACGCGAAGCGCGCGGATTGACTTCAATGACGTAGATGTCGTCGCCTTGCAGCGCCAACTGAACGTTCATCAGGCCGACCACGCCCAGCTCCAGCGCCATCTTCTTGACCTGCTCGCGCATCTCGTCCTGGATGTGCAGCGGCAGCGAGTACGGCGGCAGCGAGCACGCGGAGTCACCGGAGTGAACGCCGGCCTGCTCGATGTGCTGCATGATTGCGCCGATCACCACATCCTTGCCGTCGCAGACCGCATCCACGTCCATTTCGATGGCGCAGTTGAGGAAGTGATCCAGCAGCACAGGGCTGTCGTTGGAGACCTGAACCGCTTCACGCAGGTAGCGCTTGAGTTCTTCTTCTTCGTAGACGATTTCCATCGCACGGCCGCCCAATACGTAGGACGGACGCACCACCAGCGGGTAGCCGATCTTGCCAGCGGCACGAATGGCTTCGTCTTCGCTGCGCACGGTGGCGTTTGGCGGCTGACGCAGGTTCAGGCGCTGGACCATTTGCTGGAAACGCTCACGGTCTTCAGCACGGTCGATGGCGTCAGGGCTTGTGCCGATGATCGGCACGCCAGCCGCTTCCAGGGCGCGAGCCAGCTTCAACGGAGTCTGGCCGCCGTACTGGACGATCACGCCTTTCGGCTTCTCGACGCGCACGATTTCCAGCACGTCTTCCAGGGTCACTGGTTCGAAGTACAGGCGATCGGAGGTGTCGTAGTCGGTGGACACGGTTTCCGGGTTGCAGTTGACCATGATGGTCTCGTACCCGTCATCGCGCAGCGCCAGTGCCGCGTGAACGCAGCAGTAGTCGAACTCGATGCCTTGGCCGATACGGTTCGGACCGCCACCCAGGATCATGATCTTGTCGCGACCCGATGGCGCCGCTTCGCACTCTTCTTCGTACGTCGAGTAGAGGTAAGCGGTATCGGTAGCGAACTCTGCAGCGCAGGTGTCAACGCGCTTGTAGACCGGGAAAATTTCCAGCTTGTGGCGATGCGCACGCAAGCTCTTCTCGGTCACGCCCAGCAGCTTGGCCAGACGCTGATCGGAGAAGCCTTTGCGCTTGAGGCGGAACATCAGGTCTTTGTCGATCGCCGACAGACCCAGGGTCTTGACCTTCTCTTCTTCCTTGATCAGATCTTCGATCTGCACCAGGAACCAAGGGTCGATCATGTTCATGCCGAAGATATCTTCGACCGTCATGCCAGCGCGGAAGGCGTCAGCCACGTACCAGATACGTTCGGCGCCCGGCACGGTCAGTTCGCGCTTGAGCACGCTCATGCTTTCCGGATTGCTCAGGTCGAGCTTCTCGTCCAGACCGCAAACGCCGACTTCCAGACCGCGCAGGGCTTTCTGCAGGGACTCCTGGAAGGTCCGGCCGATGGCCATGACTTCACCGACCGACTTCATTTGAGTGGTCAGGCGGGCGTCAGCCTTGGCGAATTTCTCGAAGGCGAAGCGTGGCAGCTTGGTCACGACGTAGTCGATGGACGGCTCGAAAGACGCCGGGGTCTTGCCACCGGTGATGTCGTTCGACAGCTCATCCAGGGTGTAGCCCACCGCCAGCTTGGCAGCGACCTTGGCGATCGGGAAGCCGGTAGCTTTCGAGGCCAGCGCCGAGGAACGGGATACACGCGGGTTCATCTCGATGACGACCATGCGACCGGTGTCCGGGCAGATGCCGAACTGGACGTTGGAGCCGCCGGTTTCCACGCCGATCTCGCGCAGTACCGCCAGGGAGGCGTTACGCAGGATCTGGTATTCCTTGTCAGTCAGGGTCTGTGCCGGAGCAACGGTGATCGAGTCACCGGTGTGCACGCCCATCGGGTCGAAGTTTTCGATCGAGCAAACGATGATGCAGTTGTCCTTCTTGTCGCGGACAACCTCCATTTCGTACTCTTTCCAGCCGATCAGGGATTCGTCGATCAGCAGCTCTTTGGTCGGAGACAGGTCCAGACCTCGGGCGCAGATTTCTTCGAACTCTTCACGATTGTAAGCAATACCGCCACCGGTGCCGCCCATGGTGAAGGACGGACGGATGATGCACGGGAAGCCAAGCTTCTCGAGGACCGCATTGGCCTCTTCCATGCTGTGGGCGATACCGGAGCGCGGGCAGTCCAGGCCGATGGATTTCATCGCCTTGTCGAAACGCGAACGGTCTTCAGCCTTGTCGATGGTGTCGGCATTGGCACCGATCATCTCTACGCCGAACTTCTCCAGAACGCCTTCGCGCTCCAGGTCCAGGGCACAGTTCAGAGCGGTCTGGCCACCCATGGTTGGCAGCAGCGCGTCAGGACGCTCTTTCTCGATGATCTTGGCAACGGTCTGCCACTTGATCGGCTCGATGTAGGTAGCGTCGGCCATGGCCGGGTCGGTCATGATGGTGGCCGGGTTGGAGTTCACCAGGATGACGCGGTAACCCTCTTCGCGCAGGGCCTTGCAAGCCTGGGCGCCGGAGTAGTCGAATTCGCAGGCCTGGCCGATAACGATCGGGCCAGCGCCGAGAATCAGGATGCTTTTAATGTCTGTACGTTTTGGCATGGGTTTGTCACTCAAATCCGCAGGTCAGTCGGCAAGCCGTCTTGTTCAATCTCTGAAGACCTGAGGGGGCCGCCGGTGTCGGGACCACCCTCAAGCTTCGCTACATCAGGGCGAGCGATCAGCGTCGCTTGGCCATTTCGTTGATGAAGCGATCAAACAGTGGCGCTACGTCGTTCGGGCCGGGGCTGGCTTCAGGGTGACCCTGGAAGCTGAAGGCGCTCTTGTCGGTACGCTCGATACCTTGCAGGGTGCCGTCGAACAGCGACTTGTGGATCGCACGCACGTTGGCTGGCAGGGTCGCTTCGTCTACGGCAAAACCATGGTTCTGGCTGGTGATCATGACAACACCGGTATCCAGATCCTGAACCGGGTGGTTGGCACCGTGGTGGCCGTGACCCATTTTCAGGGTCTTGGCGCCGGAGGCCAGGGCCAGCAACTGGTGACCCAGGCAGATACCGAATACCGGAATCTCGGTCTCCAGCACGTCCTTGATCGCCTGGATCGCGTAGTCGCATGGCTCAGGGTCACCCGGGCCGTTGGACAGGAACACGCCGTCAGGCTTGAGCGCCAGCACATCGGCGGCTGGCGTCTGGGCCGGCACCACGGTCACGCGGCAACCGCGCTCGACCAGCATGCGCAGGATGTTCACTTTGACGCCGTAGTCATAGGCCACTACGTGGTACGGCAGCTCGGAAGCCTCGATGGTCGCGTGGCTGTCGGTTTTCAGATCCCAGACAGTCGAACGCCACTCGTAGGTGTCCTTGGTGCTGACGACTTTCGCCAGGTCCATGCCTTTGAGGCCAGGGAAGCCCTGGGCAGCGGCGATGGCCGCTTCTTCGGAAATGTTGTCACCGGCCATGATGCAGCCGTTCTGCGCGCCTTTCTCACGCAGGATGCGCGTCAGGCGGCGAGTGTCGATACCGGCGATGGCCACAACGTTGTTGGCCTTCAGGTAGTCGGACAGGGACATCGTGTTACGCCAGTTGCTCGCAACCAGTGGCAGGTCACGGATGACCAGGCCAGCAGACCAGACGCGATTGGACTCGGCATCTTCCGGCGTAGTGCCGGTGTTGCCGATGTGCGGGTAAGTCAGGGTAACGATCTGTTGGGCGTAGGAAGGATCGGTAAGGATTTCCTGATAGCCGGTCATGGCGGTGTTGAACACCACCTCTCCAACGGTTTGACCGTCGGCTCCAATGGCTTCGCCGCGAAAAATGCTGCCATCAGCAAGGGCGAGTATGGCTGGCTTAGTCAAGAAGACCTCCCGTAAATAAAGCCTGAAGGGGCGATCGCAGGTTGCAAAAAAGCGGAGTGACGTATGGACACGTCACCCCGCTTCTTCACTGAATTATTCTGCGCGCTTTTAGTGGACACACTAAAGCTGTAGCTTACAGAAAAAGGCTTTTTTGGTCCACCGCTAATGAGCCTAAAAGGCAGGAGAATGCGACAGGACGTCGCGTAGCGGTTGAAACGGGGCCCGAAGCATGAGTTCGAACCCCGTCGGTGGCGCATCTTACCGCAGGTCGAGCACATCCTGCATGTCATAAAGACCCGGCTCGCGAGCATCAAGCCACAACGCAGCACGCACCGCCCCCTTGGCAAAGGTCATGCGGCTGGACGCCTTGTGAGTGATCTCCAGTCGCTCACCCTCGCAGGCGAACAGCACCGTATGATCACCGACCACATCCCCACCACGAACCGTGGCGAAGCCTATGGTTTCACGCTCGCGAACACCGGTATGGCCTTCACGCCCATAGACCGCGACCTTCTGCAGATCACGATCCAGCGCCTCGGCGATCACCTCACCCATGCGCAGGGCCGTACCTGACGGCGCGTCGATCTTGTGCCGGTGATGGGCTTCGATGATTTCGATATCGGCATCATCGCCCAGCACCCGAGCCGCCACATCCAACAACTTGAGCGACAGGTTCACGCCGACACTGAAATTGGCCGCGAACACGATGGGAATGTCCGTGCCCGCCTCGGCCAGCAACTGCTTCTGAGCAGCGTCCAGCCCCGTCGTGCCGATCACCATGGCCTTGCCCGCCTTGCGGCAAAACGCCAGGTTTTTCAGCATGACTTCCGGGAGCGTGAAGTCGATCAACACATCGAACTCTTCAGCCACCGCTTCCAGGTTAGCCGACAACGGCACACCGATTCGGCCCAGGGACGCCAGCTCACCGGCATCCACTCCAATCAGCGTACTGCCTGGGCGCACGATTGCCGCCGTCAGGCCGGTGAGCGGCGCGCGCTGCTGCACCGCCTCCACCAGAATCTTGCCCATGCGCCCAGCAGCGCCCATCACAGCTATACGTCGCATACCGGATTCCTTACAGATCGCCGAAGAAACGCTTCACGCCTTCGAACCAACCCGTGGTCTTGGGTGAGTGGCTGTTGTCATCCGCCAGGGAGCTGCGGAACTCCTCCAGCAGTTCACGCTGACGACGACTCAGGTTGACCGGAGTCTCGACGGCAACACGGCACATCAGGTCACCCGCACCGCCACCACGAACCGGCGCGACGCCTTTGCCGCGCACACGGAACTGCTTGCCGGTTTGCGTACCCTCAGGAATCTTCAGCTTGACCCGACCATCCAGGGTCGGAATTTCCAGTTCGCCACCCAGGGCCGCATCGACGAAGCTGATCGGCACTTCGCAGAACAGGTGCTTGCCGTCGCGCTGGAAGATCGCGTGCTCGCGCACATTGATCACCACGTACAGGTCGCCTGTCGGCCCACCCTGAGTACCGGCCTCACCCTCGCCCGACAGACGAATGCGATCACCGGTGTCCACGCCAGCCGGCACTTTCACCGACAGGGTCTTGTACTCTTCGACACGGCCTTCGCCGTTGCAGGAGTTGCACGGGTCGGCAATGATCTTGCCCTGGCCATGGCAGCGCGGGCAGGTCTGCTGCACCGAGAAGAAGCCTTGCTGCATGCGCACCTGGCCGATACCGCCGCAGGTCGGGCAGGTCACGGGTGAGGAGCCCTTCTTGGCGCCCGAACCGTCGCACGGCTTGCAGTTGACCAGCGTCGGCACACGGATATTCACGGTCGTGCCGCGCACCGCTTCTTCCAGGTTCAGCTCCAGGGTGTAGCGCAGGTCGCTGCCGCGCTGGGCACCGCCACGGGAACCGCCACGACCACCGCCGAAGAAATCACTGAACACGTCGCCGAAGATATCGGAGAAGTTCTGCCCACCGAAGCCGGCACCGCCGCCACCCATGCTCGGGTCGACGCCAGCATGACCGTACTGGTCGTAGGCCGCGCGCTTGCTGGAGTCGGACAGCACTTCATAGGCCTCGTTGGCCTCTTTGAACATTTCTTCCGACGCTTTGTCGTCAGGATTACGGTCCGGGTGGTGCTTCATCGCCAAGCGGCGGTAGGCCTTTTTCAGGTCTGCCTCGCTCGTGCCACGCTCAACACCCAACACTTCGTAATAGTCACGCTTTGCCATAAGTCTTTGCACTCTTGAGGACGTCCGACAAAACCCTCCTGAGTTTGCCGAACTCGTTGAGCCCCAATACAGGCCCGGACCCAACTCACGTCAATTCAACGATCCTGGTCTTTGATTCTTGCGGTACTTGCGGCGCGAAAAGCAGGAGCATTTCCGGCCATACCACCAACATGCTGGGGCGGACTGAATGGCTTGTTCGTTAGGCAACTCCGGCGCCTGAGCACCATACCCTGCGTTGCCGCTCCTCCCCATAGCGCGCTATGAGTCGTCGCAGCGCCTTGGTTATGGCGTTCAGTCATCCGAACTTGCTCTAACGAACAAGCCACTCAATCCGCCGCTGTCGCATGCTGTAAAAATTCGTCTACTCCAGACACGCCAACGCGGGAGCAAGCTCCCGCGCGGCGACATCCTACCAGTCACCGCACAAAGGCAGTCAACCGGCCGACCAACAACTTACTTGTGGTCTTTGACTTCTTCGAACTCAGCGTCGACAACGTCGTCAGCCTTTTCAGCCGATTCGCCCTGCTGTGCCGCGCCTTCAGCCGGCTGAGCCTGCTCGGCGTACATCTTCTGCGCCACTGGAGCGGAGACTTTCGACAGCTCTTCAACCTTGGCTTCGATGGCGGCCTTGTCGTCGCCTTTAACGGCGGCTTCCAGGGCAACCACTGCGGCTTCGATTGCAGTCTTCTCTTCAGCAGTCACTTTGTCGCCAGCGTCCGCAACCATTTTGCGCGTCGAGTGAACCAGCGCGTCGCCCTGGTTGCGAGCCGTTGCCAGCTCTTCGAACTTGCGGTCTTCGTCGGCGTTGGTTTCAGCATCACGAATCATCTGCTGAATTTCTTCCTCGGACAGACCGGAGTTGGCCTTGATCACGATCGACTGAGTCTTGCCGGTGGCCTTGTCCTTGGCGCCTACGTGCAGGATGCCGTTGGCGTCGATGTCGAAGGTCACTTCAATTTGTGGCACGCCACGTGGTGCTGGTGGAATCTCGGCCAGGTCGAACTTGCCCAGGGACTTGTTCTGGGCAGCTTGCTTACGCTCGCCTTGCAGCACGTGAATGGTCACGGCGCCCTGGTTGTCGTCGGCAGTCGAGAACACTTGCGATTTCTTGGTAGGAATCGTGGTGTTTTTCTCGATCAGCGCGGTCATCACGCCACCCATGGTTTCGATACCCAGGGTCAGCGGGCTGACGTCGAGCAGCAGCACGTCTTTCACGTCACCGGCCAGTACCGCACCCTGGATGGCAGCACCCATGGCAACCGCTTCGTCCGGGTTCACGTCTTTACGGGCTTCTTTACCGAAGAAATCGGTAACAGCCTTCTGAACCAGCGGCATACGAGTCTGACCGCCGACCAGGATCACGTCGTCGATCTTGCCAACGTCGATACCCGAGTCTTTCAGAGCGATGCGGCAAGGCTCGATGGTGCGTTGAACCAGGTCTTCCACCAGCGCTTCCAGCTTGGCGCGGGAGATTTTCACGTTCAAGTGCTTAGGACCGGTCGCGTCTGCAGTGATGTACGGCAGGTTAACGTCGGTCTGCAGGCTCGAAGACAGCTCGATCTTGGCTTTTTCAGCGGCTTCTTTCAGACGCTGCATGGCCAGCGGGTCACCCTTGAGGTTCATGCCGCTTTCTTTCTTGAATTCGTCAACGAGGTAGTCGATCAGACGAATGTCGAAGTCTTCACCACCCAGGAACGTGTCACCGTTGGTCGCCAACACTTCAAACTGGTGCTCGCCATCCACTTCGGCGATTTCGATAACCGAAACGTCGAAAGTACCGCCACCCAGGTCATAAACGATCACGGTGTGATCGCCCTTGGCCTTGTCCATGCCGTAAGCCAGCGCAGCTGCGGTTGGTTCGTTGATGATACGTTTCACGTCCAGGCCAGCAATACGGCCGGCGTCCTTGGTCGCCTGACGCTGGCTGTCGTTGAAGTAAGCCGGAACGGTAATGACCGCTTCAGTCACGGCTTCACCGAGGTAGTCTTCGGCGGTTTTCTTCATTTTCTTCAGGATTTCAGCCGAGATCTGTGGCGGCGACATTTTCTGGCCGTTCACTTCAACCCAGGCGTCGGCGTTGTCAGCCTTGACGATCTTGTAAGGGACCATCTGAATGTCTTTCTGTACCACTTCTTCGTCGAAGCGACGACCGATCAGACGCTTCACCGCGTACAGGGTGTTATGCGGATTGGTCACGGCTTGACGCTTGGCCGACTGGCCAACCAGGATTTCGCCATCGTTGGCGTACGCGATGATCGACGGCGTGGTACGCGCGCCTTCGGCGTTCTCGATAACTTTTACGTTGCCGTTTTCAAGAATGGAGACGCAGGAGTTGGTAGTCCCCAGGTCGATACCGATAATTTTGCCCATGTTCACTCTCCCGAAACTTTGGATTTGGTTGCCGCAGCAGTGGTGGCTAACTGCGGTAGCACTTAAACGCTTGACTTATAAATGGGGGCCTTGCGGCGGATTTCAAGCCTGCTCGTCAATCGACGGCGCAACCGGCGCCGGGGCCTTGCTGACCACGACCATGGCCGGGCGCAACAGGCGACCGTTGAGCACGTAACCCTTCTGGAACACCTTCAGCACGCTGTTGGGTTCCATATCGGCGCTTTCCTGCATGGCCATCGCCTGATGGTGCTCGGCGTTGAACGGCTCACCCTCAGGATCGACCGCTTCCAGGTGATAACGCTTCAGGGTGTCCTGGAACATTTTCAGGGTCAGCTCGATCCCTTCGCGCATCGGGCGAATGCTTTCGTCATCCGGGTTGGACAGTTCGAGGCCGCGCTCCAGGCTGTCGATGATCGGCAGCAGGTCGCCAGCGAACTTTTCCAGCGCAAACTTGTGAGCCTTCTCTACATCCTGCTCGGCGCGACGGCGGACGTTCTGCAGATCAGCCGCAACACGCAAAGCCTGATCCTGAGCGCCGGCCAGTTGCTCTTCGAGCACTTGCACACGAGCCACCAGGTCTTCACCCGATGTTTCGGGAGCCTGATTGGCGTCTAGATTTTGCGTATCCAGCGTCTGTTCGTCAGCCATAGATTTCTCCTTTCAAAATCGTGCGCGAACTCGACTCGCGCTTCTGCCCCGGTATATGGGGTCGCAATTTTCAGGTTCAAGGGCCTGCCTTGCACCAAGCAGCATTCCCCGCACAAAAACCGCCGACGAGTCATTACACCGGGTTTTAAAAAAATCCCGACACCAAGCAAATCGAGCTAAACACGGGCATTGTCAGGCACAAATAAAACACTGTATAAATAACCAGACTTTTTAGCCTGGGAGCGGCCTCTATGCTGGTGCACCTGTCCGTACATAACTACGCCATCGTTGAACACCTCGACCTGGAACTGGATCGCGGGATGAGCGTGATCACCGGGGAAACCGGCGCCGGCAAGTCGATCATGCTCGACGCCCTGGGCCTCACCCTGGGTGATCGCGCCGACAGCGGCGTGGTACGCCCAGGCGCGGACAAGGCGGACATCCTGGCCACCTTCGACCTGGCCGATATTCCGGAAGCCAGCGCCTGGCTGGCCGAGCGCGACCTCGACACCGACAGTCCGTGCATCCTGCGCCGGGTGATCACCGCAGAAGGTCGCTCGCGCGGCTACATCAACGGCAGCCCCTGCCCCCTTGGCGACCTCAAGGCCCTCGGCGAACTGCTGATCGATATTCACAGCCAGCACGAACACCAGTCGCTGCTGAAAACCGACACCCACCGCCGACTGCTGGACGAGTACGCGGGGGCGACGGACCTTGCCCGCCAGGTGCAGCTTGCGGCCCAGCGCTGGCGCCAGACCCGACAGGAGCTGGAGCGGCTCTCCAACTCCGGCGACGAGCAGCGCGCCCGCCACCAACTGCTCAGTTATCAACTCGAAGAGCTGGAAAACCTTGGCCTGGGCGAGAACGAACTGGAGCAGCTTGAGCTAGAGCATAAAAACCTGACCAATGCCGAAACCCTGCTCGGCATTTGTCGACAGGTGGTCGAGCAGTGCAGCGAGAGTGATTCGGGCAATGTATTGAACGCCCTGACGGCCAGTCTCAACCGCCTGACCAGCGTGAACAATTCGGTGGGCGCATTGGGCGAAGCCACCAACCTGCTCACCAGCGCACAAATCCAGGTAGAAGAGGCGGTCGGCGAACTGAACCGCTTCCTCGACAACTTCGATGCCGACCCGGCGCGCCTCCAGCAACTCGAAGAGCGACTGGACACCATCTACACCCTGGCGCGCAAACATCGAATCCAGCCCACCGAAGTCGCCGAACTTGCGCAGCGACTGATGGACGAGATCGAGACCCTCAATGCCAACGACGAGTCCATCGAGCGCCTGAGCGAAGAGTTGGGGGCCTACGCCCGGCACTATCACGAAAAGGCCCGGGAACTGAGCGATCTGCGCCATCAGGCCTCGAGCAGCCTGGCCCATGCCGTTGAACAGGAAATCCAGCGCCTGGGCATGCCGGGTGGCCGCTTCACCATCGAACTACGGCCCAATACCAGCACCGAACTGCTGCCCAACGGCCTGGAACAGGTCGAACTGCTGGTCAGCGCCAACCCCGGGCAACCCCTCAAGGCCCTGGCCAAGGTAGCCTCGGGCGGTGAGCTGTCGCGCATCAGCCTGGCCATCCAGGTGATCACGGCGCAAACATCACGCATACCGACACTGGTGTTCGACGAAGTTGACGTGGGCATTGGCGGCCCTACCGCGGAAATTGTCGGCCAACTCCTGCGCCGCCTCGGGGACCGCGGGCAAGTCCTGACCGTCACCCACCTGCCGCAAGTAGCCTCGCAAGGGCATCAGCACCTGTTTGTCCACAAGGTTCGCGGCGACGACGCCACGCACACCGCTGTGTCCAGGCTGAGCAAGAACGAGCGAATCGAAGAAGTGGCCCGGATGCTGGGCGGCATCGACCTGACCAAGGAATCCCTGGCTCACGCCAAAAAAATGGTCGTGACCGCCAAGAACTAACCCGCCAGACAGCACGAAGGCGACCCTTGGGTCGCCTTCGTTCGTTTCGCAGGCCAGAACCTGCGCGACATGCTTACTTTTTAGTGCGTACGTACAACACCAAGTTGTGATCCACCAAATCGAAGCCGTGCTTCTCGACGATCGCCTTCTGAAGCTTTTCGATTTCTTCGTCGAAGAATTCGATCACTTCACCGGACTCCACGTTGACCATATGGTCGTGGTGGCCGCCATCCGCCAGCTCGAAGACCGCGTGGCCGCCGTCGAAATTGTGACGGACCACAAGACCAGCGGCTTCGAATTGGGTCAGTACACGGTAAACCGTGGCCAAACCGACATCTTCACCAGCTTCCATCAGTGCCTTGTAGACATCTTCGGCACTCATGTGACGCTGCTCGGTGGAGTCAAGCATTTGCAGAATCTTGACCCGTGGCAGGGTCACTTTGAGGCCTGCTTTGCGTAGTTCGCTATTTTCAACCATGGTCAGCTTTCTCGCGATGCTGCTTCGCAGCTTCTCTTAATGCGGGTATGATCGGCGTTTACGTTGTCCCAGCCAAGATAGTGGAAGTCGCCCACCGATGCAAAACACCAAGCTCTTGCTAACCAGTTTCACCTTCGTGGGACTGCTCGCACTCGCCGGTTGTTCATTCCCCGGGGTTTACAAAATCGACATCCAGCAGGGCAATGTCGTCACGCAGGACATGATAGACCAGTTACGCCCGGGAATGACCCGTCGGCAAGTACGGTTTATCATGGGCAACCCTCTGCTGACCGACACGTTCCATGCCGATCGCTGGGATTACCTGTACAGCTTGCAGCCTGGCGGCGGTGAACGCCAACAGGAACGCGTCAGCGTTATCTTCAACTCGAACGATCAACTGGTCAGCCTGTCGGGCGATTTCATGCCGGGCGTAAGCCGTGACGAGGCCTTGATGGGCAAGGACAGCGGCACTACCGTGGCCGCCCCTGTTGAAAACGTCGAACAGCCAAAGCCTGAGAAACCGGTCAAGCCGGGATCGCTGCTGGATCAGATCCAGAAGGACGTAGACGGTGTAGAAACCGTTCCAGTCCCGACGCCAGAACCCCTGGACACCACGCAGTAATTCAGCGCACAAGAAAAAGCCCGGCATGTCCGGGCTTTTTCTTGCCTGTCACCAAGTATCTACTTTTCCTGTGCCCGAGCCTGCGCCGCCTTCGCGGCACGCAGTCGACGCACCTCCTTCGGATCAGCCAGCAACGGCCGGTAGATCTCGAGCCGGTCCCCCGCCTGAACCTGCTGGCTATCAGGATTCGCAACGACCTTGCCAAAGATCCCGACAGGGCAATTCGCCAGATCCAGTTCGGGGAACTGTTCGGCGATCCCTGACTGCAACAGGGTCACCCGCACGGTCGTACCCGACGCAACCCAGGTGGTGAGCAGCACCTGGCGGTCGACAGCGGCATACACCACTTCGACGCTGATCAAGGACTCAGCCATGCAGTTGCTTGGCCCGCTGACAGAACGCATCGACCAAGGTGTTGGCCGCCTGATTGAACAACGGCCCCAGGGTGGCCCGAACAATCGGCCCGGCATAGTCAAAGGTCAGGTCCAGACTGATCTTGCACGCCTTCTCGCCCAGCGGCTTGAACACCCAGACGCCATGCAACTGGGTAAACGGCCCTTCTTCGAGATTCATCTCGATCGAATGCCCCGGCACCAGCGTATTGCGTGTCACGAAGTGCTGGCTCAACCCGCCCTTGGCCACCCCCACGCTGGCGCGCATGTGCTCGGCAGAGCTTTCGATGACCTTGGCGTCGGAGCACCAGGGCAGGAACTCCGGATAACGCGCCACGTCGTTGACCAGGTCATACAGCGCCTGTGCCGGATACGGCAACAGGGCCGAACGTTGAATATGAGTCGTCATGTCAGCGTCACTTCCACAGCTGGGCGGCAAATACGATAAGAATGCCGATGGGCGCTACATAGCGCATCAAGAACAAGGTCAGCGCGAACAAGGCTGGACTGCGGATCGACAATTCGTCGCGTACCGCACCCCGGCCCATCACCCAACCGGCGAACACCACAAAGCACAAACCACCGAGCGGCAACATGATCCGCGAGGTGAAGAAATCGATGACACCAAAGAAGTCCAGGCCGCCTTGCGCGCCCCACTGGTAGAGGTGGAACCCGCCGCCTTCGCTCACGAAAAACTTGGCCTGCTTCCAGATATTGAAGGAAAACACGGTACCCAGGCCAACAAACCAGCAACTGAAGGCCAGCCAGAAGGTGACCCAGCCCCGACGGACCTTGGTCCGCTCAACCAGATAGGCCACCATCGGCTCCAGCAAGGAAATGGCCGAACTCCAGGCCGCAATGGCCACCAGCACGAAGAACACCACCCCCATGACCTGACCGAACGCCACGTTGCCAAAGGCAAATGGCAGGCTGACGAACATCAGCCCTGGTCCTTCGCTCGGGTTCAAACCGCCCGCAAACACAATCGGAAACAACGCCAGCCCTGCCAGCAGCGAGACAAAGGTATCCAGCAAGGCGACACCGACAACAGTGCCGGAGATCGACGAATGCTTGGGCATGTAGGCGCCATAGATCATGATCGACCCGACACCCACGCTCAGGGAAAAGAACGCATGCCCCATGGCGGGCAACAAACCGTCCAGCACCTTCGAGGCATCGAAGTCGAACATGAAATGCACGCCTTCCATGAAGTGCCCGGTGGTCATGCTGTAGCCCAGCAGCACCAGCAGCATCACGAACAGCAGCGGCATCATGATCCGCAAGCTGCGCTCAAGCCCCGCCACCACCCCCTTGGCGATGATCGCGGCCGATAGCAGCATGAACAGCGTGTGCCACAGCGTCAGGCGCCAGGGGTCGGAAATCACTCCGGCAAAGTAGGCGCCGACCTGATCGGCCGTCACCCCCTGGAAATCACCACGCCCCATGCTGATGATGTAGTCGAACGACCAACCACCCACCACACTGTAGAAAGACAGGATCAGCAACGCCGTGATCATCCCGGCGAACGCGCCCCAGGACCACTTCGCCGAGTGCCCCGCCTCAAGCGCCAGCACCTTCAAGGCATTGGCCGGACTTTGGCGGGCGCGACGGCCGATCAGGGTTTCGGCCAGCATCACCGGTATGCCGATCAGCGCAATGCACGCCAGAAACACCAGCACGAACGCGCCGCCGCCATAGACGCCGACCATGTAAGGGAATTTCCAGATACTACCCAGCCCCACGGCTGAACCGGTCGCAGCGAGTATGAAAACCCAACGGCTAGCCCAACTGCCGTGGACTGAAACCTTGTCTGACGACATTGTTGACACGCCCAACCGATCAAAAAAGAGGGCGCATTGTCCGGGATTCACTCAATGCGCTCAAGCATGCAGGTTCACCGTAGCCGACTCGCGTGCAACTCCCTATAATGCCGCCCCTATGGCTAAACAGAAGAAACACCCCACAGGGACCATCGCGCAGAATAAAAAAGCGCGACACGACTACTTCATCGAACAGCGGTTCGAGGCTGGCATGGTCCTGGCCGGCTGGGAAGTAAAGAGTCTGCGTGCAGGCAAGGCACAACTGGTCGACAGTTATGTGCTGCTCAAGGATGGCGAGGCCTGGCTGCTCGGCAGTCATATCACTCCGCTGACCACCGCCAGCACCCACGTCATTGCCGACCCGACACGTTCGCGCAAACTGCTACTCAACCAGCGCGAGCTGGAGAAGCTGTTTGCCGCCGTGCAGCAGAAGGGTTACGCCTGCGTCTGCACGTCGTTGTACTGGAGCAAGCACTTGATCAAGTGCGAGATCGCTCTGGGCAAGGGCAAGAAGGAGTACGACAAGCGTGATACCGAGCGCGAGCGCGACTCCAACCGCGAGTTGCAACGCGCGGTGCGCAACAAGGGCAAGGAAGACTAGCTCTCCTCCCCGGCGCGACTTTGTGGGGAGGGAGCTTGCTCCCGTCGCCAGGAGTCTTCGCGACGGTGGCGATCAAACGCAGGGCTGCTTCGCGCCCCAGCGGGAGCAAGCTCCCTCGCCACAGTCGCTTCTGCCGACCCAATCTACATCCCCTTGCGCCGTTCGGCCCGGGCCACGCGTTGCACTTCCTGACGCACTTCTTCGAGCACTTCCTGCACATACAGAATGTGCCGGCTGGAGACTTCCCGCGCCTGTTCCGCCCGCCCCTCGATAATCGCCTGATACAGGTCCCGGTGCTGGCCGATCAGCATGTCACGGGTTTCCGTGCGCTGCTTGTACATGCCGCCAATGTTCGTCACCACGTTGCGCTTGAGCAGATCGAACAGCCCGCGAATGGTATGCAGCAACACCGCGTTATGACTGGCCTCGGCAATCGCCAGGTGGAACTGCGCATCCGCCGCGCCCTCTTCCGCACGGCTCACCTCTTCATGGCGCGCATAACAGTCCTGTAACCGCTCAAATGCCGCCGTCAATCGCTCGCGATCGACCTCCGTCGCCCGCAGCGCCGCGTAGTAGGCGCATGAGGCCTCCAGGGTATGACGAAATTCCAGCAAGTCGCGCTGGGCATCGGGATTGCTCTCCAGCAGATGCAACAGCGGATCGCTGAAGGTCGAGCCAAGGGATTCAACCACGTAATTGCCGCCGCCCTGGCGGCTGACCAGCAAGCCCTTGGCCGTCAGCTTCTGGATGGCCTCGCGCAATGAAGGGCGCGAAACACCGAATTGCTCGGCCAGGGCGCGCTCTGCCGGAAGCCGCTCACCGGACTTCAGCGTGCCCTCCAGGATCATTCCCTCAAGCTGCTCGACAATATCGTCAGACAAACGGCGCTGACGAATCTGATCAAACCCCATAACTCACTCTCCACGATCCCGACGGTTCGCCGGGCTCTCTATTCTGGCCTATTGACGCGGTGCCAGCACCTACCAGAACGCCCTTGATCGAGCAGATCAGATCAGCCCTGCTGCGCTCATTCGACAAAAGTTTTAGGGCGGCAAATTGACACACCGCCCACAAGGCTTTTAACCTAGCCCACAGCGATTGTAAATTGGTCTTACCAATTAACCAAGAACGCTGATCAGTGCCTGACCAACAACAATTAGGGGCCACCCCATATGCAAACCTGGCAACAGCTCTACAGCCCGCTCGGCAGCCTCGGCTTGTCCGCGCTCGCGGCCGTTATCCCCATCGTGTTTTTCTTCCTGGCTCTGGCCGTGTTCCGCCTCAAAGGACACGTGGCCGGGAGCATCACCCTGGCCTTGTCGATTCTGGTGGCGATCCTTGCCTTCCAGATGCCGGTCGACATGGCCTTCGCCGCGGCGGGCTATGGATTTGCCTACGGACTGTGGCCGATTGCCTGGATCATCGTGGCAGCGGTGTTTCTCTACAAACTGACGGTCAAGAGTGGCCAGTTCGAGGTAATCCGCAGCTCGGTGCTGTCAATTACTGACGACCAGCGCTTGCAAGTGCTACTGATCGGCTTTTGCTTCGGTGCGTTCCTGGAAGGTGCCGCCGGGTTCGGCGCGCCGGTCGCCATCACCGCCGCCCTGCTGGTGGGCCTTGGGTTCAACCCGCTGTATGCGGCGGGCCTGTGCCTGATCGCCAACACCGCGCCGGTGGCCTTCGGCGCCCTGGGGATCCCGATCATCGTCGCCGGCCAGGTCACGGGCATCGACGCGTTCAAGATCGGCGCCATGACCGGCCGCCAGCTGCCGTTGCTGTCGCTGTTCGTGCCCTTCTGGCTGGTGTTCATGATGGACGGTCTGCGTGGCGTGCGTGAAACCTGGCCTGCGGCGCTGGTCGCCGGCCTGAGCTTTGCCATCACTCAGTACTTCACCTCGAACTTCATCGGTCCGGAACTGCCGGACATCACCTCGGCCTTGGCGAGCCTGGTTTCCCTGACCCTGTTCCTCAAAGTCTGGCAGCCAAAACGTACGGCGGGCGCGCAGATCGCCGGTGCAACCTCGAGCGTAGCGGTCACTGCCAGCGTCGGCGGTTTTGGCCAGAAGCGCACCACCGTTGCCTCGCCGTACAGCCTGGGTGAAATCATCAAGGCCTGGTCGCCGTTCCTGATCCTCACCGTACTGGTCACCATCTGGACCCTGAAACCGTTCAAGGCGATGTTTGCCGCAGGCGGTTCGATGTACGGCTGGGTGTTCAACTTCGCCATCCCGCACCTGGATCAAATGGTGATCAAGGTCGCCCCTATCGTGACGGCTCCGACCGCCATTCCGGCCGTGTTCAAGCTGGACCCGATTTCGGCGACCGGCACAGCGATTTTCTTCTCCGCACTGATTTCGATGTGGGTCCTGAAGATCCACCTCAAAACTGGTCTGACCACTTTGAAGGAAACCTTCGTTGAACTGCGCTGGCCGATTCTGTCGATCGGCATGGTGCTGGCGTTCGCCTTCGTCACCAACTACTCGGGCATGTCGTCGACCATGGCCCTGGTATTGGCGGGCACCGGTGCGGCCTTCCCGTTCTTCTCGCCGTTCCTCGGCTGGCTGGGCGTGTTCCTGACAGGCTCGGACACGTCGTCCAACGCCCTGTTCAGTTCGCTGCAAGCCACCACCGCGCACCAGATCGGCGTCAACGACACCCTGCTGGTGGCGGCCAATACCAGCGGTGGCGTAACCGGTAAAATGATCTCGCCGCAATCGATCGCCGTGGCCTGCGCCGCGACCGGCCTGGTGGGCAAGGAATCGGACCTGTTCCGCTTCACCCTCAAGCACAGCCTATTCTTTGCAACCATTGTCGGCCTGATCACCCTGGCCCAGGCCTACTGGTTCACCGGCATGCTGGTGCACTAAGCACTACAGGTAATACGGAAAAAACCGACGCCGGGCCTTGAACCCGGCGTCTGCGACTCACAACCCGGTCTGCAAGGTTGCTGAAAGCTTTGCGCTTTACAGTCAGCAGCCTCAGCGGACGGATAACCGGCCGAGAGACACGCCTGATGAGCGAGCTTTTTTACAACGCTGTGCCGAACGCGACCCGTGTCGCCCCGCCACTGCCAGAACCGCGCCAGTACCCCAGCGTAAAACCGCAGCGGGTCTACCTGTTCGGCACCTGTGTGGTCGACCTGTTTTATCCCGAAGCCGGGATGGACGCGATTCACCTGCTCGAACGCGAAGGCATTCGCGTGGAGTACCCGCAAGGGCAAAGCTGCTGCGGACAGCCGGCCTACACCTCGGGTTACACCGAACAGGCCCGGACCGTGGCGCGCTCGCAACTGGCGCTGTTTGCCGGGGATTATCCGGTGGTGGTGCCGTCGGGCTCCTGCGCCGGCATGCTGCGCGAACATTACGCCGACTTGTTCAAGGACGAGCCGGACACCTTGAAACAGGTCCAGGCCCTGGCGGCACGGACCTATGAACTGGCTGAATTCCTGCTCTTCGTCTGCAAGGTGCAGCTCAAGGACAGCGGCGAACCGGTCAAGGTCGCCCTGCACACCTCGTGCTCGGCACGCCGCGAGATGAACACCCACCTGCACGGCCGCGCGTTGTTGGCGCAGCTGGGCAATGTGGAACGGGTCGACCACAGCCATGAAAGCGAATGCTGTGGCTTTGGTGGGACTTTCAGCGTCCGTATGCCAGACATTTCCGGAGCGATGGTCGCTGACAAGACCCGCGCCCTGAAGGAATCCGGCGCACACCAGGTACTGAGCGCGGACTGTGGCTGTTTGATGAACATCAATGGCTCACTGGAAAAACAGCAGGAAGCGTTGCGCGGCCAACACCTGGCCAGCTTCCTCTGGCAACGTACGGGAGGTGCTGCATGAGCACTTCCACGCTGATTCCGACGGTTACCGTCGAAGAAGATTTTCGCGCCCGGGCTCACAAGGCCCTTGGCGACCAGCAACTGCGAAACAACTTTCGCAGTGCGATGGATTCACTGATGGCCAAGCGGGCAACGTCCTTCAGCGATGCCCATGAAAGAGAACACCTGCGCGCCCTGGGCAATGCCGTCCGGGCTCGCGCGCTCTCCAAGCTGCCCGACCTGCTCGAGCAACTGGAACAGAACCTGACCCGCAACGGTGTGACAGTGCACTGGGCGGAAACGGTGGACGAGGCCAATGGCATCGTCCTCTCGATCATCCGCGCTCACGAGGCGCGGCAAGTGATCAAGGGCAAATCGATGGTCAGCGAAGAGATGGAGATGAACCATGTCCTCGCTGAACAGGGCATTGAATGCCTGGAATCGGACATGGGCGAATTCATCGTCCAGCTCGACCACGAGAAGCCTTCACACATCATTATGCCGGCGATCCACAAGAACGCCGGTCAGGTCGCGTCCTTGTTCCACGACAAACTTGGCGTGGAGTACACCAAGGACGTTGACCAACTCATCCAGATCGGCCGCAAAGTCTTGCGACAGAAGTTCTTCGAGGCCGACATCGGCGTCTCCGGCGTCAACTTCGCCGTGGCCGAGACCGGCACCCTGCTGTTGGTGGAAAACGAAGGCAACGGTCGCATGTCGACCACCGTGCCGCCCGTGCACATTGCCGTCACCGGGATCGAGAAAGTCGTCGAAAACCTGCGCGATGTCGTGCCGCTGCTGTCGCTGCTGACCCGCTCGGCCCTCGGCCAGCCGATCACCACCTACGTCAACATGATCTCCGGCCCGCGCAAAGCCCATGAACTCGACGGCCCGCAAGAAGTGCACCTGGTGCTGCTGGACAACGGCCGCAGCCAGGCCTTTGCCGACAGCGAATTGCGCCAGACCCTGAACTGCATCCGCTGCGGCGCCTGCATGAACCATTGCCCGGTCTACACCCGCATCGGTGGCCACGCCTATGGCGAGGTCTATCCCGGCCCGATCGGCAAGATCATCACCCCGCACATGGTCGGCCTGGCGAAAGTCCCGGACCACCCGAGCGCGTCGTCCTTGTGCGGCGCCTGCGGTGAAGTCTGCCCGGTCAAGATTCCGATCCCGGCCCTGTTGCGGCGCCTGCGCGAAGAAAACGTCAAGGCCCCCGACAGCCCACATCAAGTCATGCGTGGCCAGGGCAGCAAGTACTCGCGCAAGGAGCGTTTCATCTGGAACGCCTGGGCCAGACTCAACAGCTCGCCGACCCTGTATCGCCTGTTCGGCTTCTTCGCCACGCGCCTGCGCGCCCTCACGCCCAATAACGTCGGCCCCTGGACGCAAAACCACAGTGCGCCAAAACCCGCCGCCCGCTCACTGCACGACATGGCCCGCGAGCATCTGGGCAAACAGGGAGATCGCCGATGAGCGCCAAGCAGAACATCCTCGCCAAGCTGCGCAACAGCCTGACCGGCACCACACCGGTGGCGGACAACTTCGACGAAGCACTGGTGACCGAGCTCTACACCTACACCGCCGAACAACGCATCCCGCAGCTGCGCAAGCTGATGGAAGCGGTGCACACCGAAATCCACCTGACGTCTGGCGAAGGCTGGCCCGAGTTGCTCGCACACTTGCTGCGCGAGCGCCAATTGCCGAGCCTGTTGATTGCTCCGGCGACACCCCACGGGCAACGTGTCGCGCAACACTGGGCGAACCATCCCGACCTGCCGACGCTAAAAGCCTACGACCGTCCGGTCGAGGAATGGAAAGCCGAGCTGTTCAACGACACCCCGGCCAGCCTGACCACTACCCTCGGTGCCATCGCCGCTACCGGCAGCCTGATCCTCTGGCCGACCCGCGAAGAACCACGTCTGATGAGCCTGGTGCCACCGGTGCATTTCGCCCTGCTCAAGGCCAGTGAAATTCGCGACAACTTCTATCAGGTACAGTGCGAGTTCAACTGGGCCCAAGGCATGCCAACCAACGCCCTGCTGGTGTCCGGCCCGTCGAAAACCGCCGACATCGAACAAGTCCTGGCCTACGGCGCCCACGGCCCGAAAGACCTGGTGGTGCTGATCCTGGAGGACCAATGACCCTACCAGCGGCTTTCCTGCGCGATGCGCAGCAACTGATCCCCCGGGAGCGGCGTTTCGACGACCCGCTCTCGACCCTGGCCTTTGGCACCGACGCCAGCTTCTATCGGCTAATTCCTAAGCTGGTGATCCGCGTCGAGTCCGAAGACGAAGTGGTTGCCCTGCTGAAACTGGCCCAGCGCGATCAGGTCCCGGTGACGTTCCGCGCGGCCGGCACCAGCCTCTCCGGGCAAGCCATCAGCGACTCGGTGTTGATCGTTCTGGGCGATAACTGGAACGGTCGGGAAATCCGTGGCCAGGGCACGCAGATCCGTCTGCAACCTGGGGTCATCGGCGCCCAGGCCAACGCCTGGCTGGCACCGTTCGGGCGCAAGATCGGCCCGGATCCGGCCTCGATCAACGCCTGCAAAATCGGCGGTATCGTCGCCAACAACGCCAGCGGCATGTGCTGCGGCACCGCGCAAAACACCTACCACACCCTGGCCGGTATTCGCCTGGTGTTGGCCGATGGCAGCCGCCTGGACACTGAAGATGCCGCCAGCGTCGCGGCCTTTCGCGACAGCCACGCCGAACTGCTGGAGCGTCTGGCGACCCTGGGCCGTGAGACCCGGGCCAATGCCACACTCGCCGCGAAGATCCGCCACAAATACCGTCTGAAAAACACCACCGGCCTGTCGCTCAATGCCCTGGTGGATTACGACGAGCCTGTGGATATCTTGAGCCACCTGCTGGTGGGCTCCGAAGGTACCCTGGGCTTTATCAGCGCAGTGACCTACGACACGGTGATCGACCACCCGAACAAAGCCTCGGCGCTGATTGTCTTCCCCGATGTGGAGACCTGCTGCAACGCGGTGACCGTGCTGAAACACCAGCCGGTGGCGGCGGTGGAGCTTCTGGACCGCCGTAGCCTGCGCTCGGTGCAGGACAAACCCGGCATGCCAGCCTTCGTCCAGCAACTGTCGGCCAACGCCTGCGCGCTGCTGATCGAGTCTCGCGCCGCGTCCTCCTCGCTGCTGCATGAGCAACTGGCGCAGATCATGTCTTCACTGGCTCCATTCCCGGTGGAGAAACAGGTCGACTTCACCGAAGACCCAGCGGAAAACGCCAGGCTCTGGGCGATTCGCAAGGACACCTTCCCCGCTGTCGGCGCGGTGCGCAAGACTGGCACCACGGTGATCATCGAAGACGTCACCTTCCCCGTGGAGCAACTGGCGATCGGCGTGAACCGCTTGATCGCGCTGTTCGACAAGCACCGCTACGACGAAGCGATCCTGTTCGGCCACGCCTTGGAAGGCAATCTGCACTTCGTCTTCACCCAAGGCTTCAACAGCCCGGAAGAAGTCGTACGGTATCAAGCGTTCATGGACGACGTGGCGCAACTGGTCGCGGTGGAGTTTGGCGGCTCGCTGAAAGCCGAACACGGCACCGGCCGCAACATGGCGCCCTTCGTCGAGCTGGAATGGGGCAGCGATGCCTATCAACTGATGTGGCAACTCAAGCGCCTGCTCGACCCCAACGGCATCCTCAACCCGGACGTGGTCCTGAGCGAGGATCCGCAGATTCACCTCAAACACCTCAAGCCCTTGCCGGCTGCCGACGAGATTGTGGACAAGTGCATCGAGTGCGGATTCTGCGAGCCGGTCTGCCCGTCCAAGGGACTGACCCTGAGCCCGCGCCAGCGCATCGTGATCTGGCGTGACATCCAGGCGAAGAAACGCGCCGGCATTGACACCTCGGAACTGGAAGCGGCCTATCAATACCAGGGCCTCGACACCTGTGCCGCCACAGGCCTGTGCGCCCAGCGCTGCCCCGTGGGCATCAACACCGGCGAACTGGTGAAAAAACTGCGCGGCCGCACCGCAACCCATCAGAAAACGGCGACCTTGCTCGAAGAAAACTTCGCCACGGTACTGCAAGGCGCCCGCCTGACCCTGCATGTGGCCAACGGTGCACGAAAGCTATTGGGCGCGCCTCGACTGGCAAAGGTCTCGGCCGCGTTGAGCAAGCTGTCCAACGGCAACATCCCCCAGTGGACCAACGCCATGCCCCAACCGGAGCGGGCCATCCGCTTCAGTCCGGCGCTCGACGATGCGCGTCCGCGCGTGGTGTACCTGGCGGCCTGCGTGTCGCGGGTCATGGGCCCGGCAGCCGCCGACACCGAGCAAATGTCGCTGCACGACAAGACCCGTGGCCTGCTGGAAAAGGCCGGCTATCAGGTGGTGTTCCCGGACAACCTGGACAGCCTCTGCTGCGGTCAGCCATTCGCCTCCAAAGGCTACGCCGAACAGGCCGAACACAAGCGCCAGGAACTGATTGGCGCCTTGCTGCACGCCAGTCGTGGCGGGCTCGATCCAATCTATTGCGACACCAGCCCCTGCACCTTGCGCCTGGTGCAAGACCTGGGTGAGACACGCCTGGACCTCTACGACCCGGTGCGCTTCATTCGCACCCATTTGATGGATCGACTGGAGTTCACGCCCCAGGAAGCCCCCATTGCCGTACACGTGACATGCAGCACCCAGCACCTGGGCGAAAGCCAGGCGTTGATCGACCTGGCCCGACGTTGCAGTAAAAACGTGGTGATCCCGGAAGGCATTCACTGCTGCGGATTTGCCGGCGACAAGGGCTTCACCACACCGGAGTTGAACGCTCACTCACTGCGCACCCTCAAGGACGCCGTGCAGTACTGCAGCGAAGGCATCTCCACCAGCCGCACCTGTGAAATCGGCCTCAGCCAGCATGGCGGGATCGACTATCACGGGCTGGTCTACCTGGTGGACCGCGTGACACAGCCGCGCTCGCGGTAAGCGATCCGCAATAAAAGAAAGGGCCGCTCGGCCTAATGCCGGCCAGTTAAGAGAAATAAAGCCGAACACGAAACCTGTGGCGAGGGAGCTTGCTCCCGCTGGGCTGCGTAGCAGCCCCAA
>NZ_JBYTBK010000026.1:0-8875 GCF_058789115.1 Pseudomonas sp. FW300-N1A1
GTTGTTTGGTCATCTGACACCTCGATCTGGCGAGCATTCTCGCCTAAATGGGTGTCCGGTTTCATTAGACCACTACAGATTAACCAACACGAGGGTATTTTCTGCCATCTCAGCAGCGTCTGTTTTCTTCGTACGCTTCTTATAATCGGCAGATGCCTTAGCGCTTCCAGCCCCCGAACCGAACTCCCATTTCGATTTTCCGGCAGGGACGAACTCTGCCCCCTCGGTGGTCTCCAGACTGCCGTCCCAACCTCGAACCTGTCCGGCATCTCCACCTGGGAAGCGGAAGCGACTGACATCTGTGACGGACGCTTTTATCAGGTCAGCAATCATGTCAGGAAGGTACACGCGAGCATCGAGTCGTTTTGCCCAGGCAGCTAAGTCCGCCTCATCTATCCATTGCATGTTTTTTTCTCCTTTGAGTCTGCGCCATACAGATTGAAAGCCCGACCATTACGATTGGTTTTCGAAGGCTCGCAAGCGTTGCTGCAAGATCTCCTTTTTACTGCCAACGGACAACCACGCAATCAAAGTAACTACAAAGTTGGCATACATCAGAATGACCACTCTCGGCCCGTCTATGCCAATCGCCTCTTCGGTGTGCATTGGTTAAATCAGATTCAAACGGTGGTCAGCGACGATGGGATCGTACGGTCAAGTGCGATGTGCTTACACAGCACACGCTAGATAGAGTGCTCCTCTCCCGAAACACGCCGGGGACCCTGTCATTTTTGCCCTGATACGGGTGCGCAAACTCGCGTAACCGCGTTAGCGACACCCCTGCCAACTTAGTTAACTGGTTAACTCGGCTAGCCGACAATTCACCTCAAAGCCAAGCAGGCTATGGCTTGCAGCCGGTCACCAAGGAGTTAACCGGCTAATTTGCTCGGTTAACTCTCGCAGCAGGAAATGAAGAGCTATCTATCGCCAGCAGGCCACACACCTGACAGAAGACTCACATGGGAGTCATCCAAACCAAAGTGAAGTTCTGTCACTTCTCCCCGACCAACGACATACCTGGAAATCCGGGTATCTAGTCAACCCTGATCGGTGAATTGCCCCTGTCTAATGTCCTCAGGTTTGAGGGCACCTTCCCTTCGGCCACGCTTCTGAAACTACCAATTTTGGTTGAGTCGCTTGATTTTGGTTGTTTCGATGAGATTGACACTTTCGTCTCGGTGAGACGACTTGGTCTCACTCACTCGGCTGACTTCTCAGCCGAGCGCCTGGACGGGGCTCAGAGTTCAAATCTGATCCTGCTGGTTCTAAAACCCGACAGGGGAATGGCCCAAAGCTGACCTAATCTGAGCACACTAGGTGCTTGGACGAGATATGAGCAAAATCCCACGCATCTAACTACGGCACCAGAATCAGAGCGCAACACCGTCGGCGCAAAATTGGTCAGGCGGCGAAATTCGTCTATTCCGGCGCGATCAGATCTCGGATCGCCGTCAATGTGTGGTGGTGATCGCCATCTCTTCAAGCCTAAGGAGTGCAGTAATTTTGCATACCTTCCGGGGACTCAGGCCTGTAAGAGGGTGCTAATGCCCTACCCTCACTTCGGTCCGTGACAACCGTTCAAATCTCAGGCTCCACTGTGTAGAAATCAACACGGTCCCGACCTGCCTGAGTACGCGCAATCCTTCCCACCATTATCCGAAGCACTCCCGATTTTTCCCGAACTAAGATCGAGGATAAGCCCCTTCACATTGCGACAAGGGTTCATTCCTCAAGACAACACCCCGTCATTACGTCTGTCGAGGATTGGCAGAGCCCGAAAACAGCATCGCTTGGACAAATGCGGTGACCGACTGGGCAGCGTTTTGGTCTCGGTGAGACGATTTGGTCTCACTGATCGGCTAACCTCAAAGCCGACCTCCTCCGTGGAAACCCTGCTAACCCAGTGCTGCTCTGCTTTGGCCACCGCAGCTAGGGTGGCGCGGGAATCTACGCGGAGGATCAGCAGTAGCATCTTCAGTGCCTGATGTTATTGATCATCTTGCTCTGTAGCGTTCGCGAGCGCCCTTTGAACTGCCACCTCCATAAGTAAACAAACATCGGTGCTCTCCGGAAACTCTCTTTTCAACCAAGTAGAGAGAACGAATGCATGATTGAGATAATTAACATAGGTAGTCCCGTCATATGCAGTACACAAGACTACTTCTTGCTCATTGCCACCAGCTGCTGCGGGAACATAAACACCCCCATTACTGGCAACCCCAATTGAACGTTTCCAACGGGGAATTTTTTTCCCCGCCGGCGATTCCAATTCAAGCCATCTCATCAGTCAATTCCTTGATAGAGATAATTATTCTGACCATTCAAAGAAGACTACCCCTTTGCTGCCTTAACCGCGTCGGTGACAATTCCATTTAATTCCGCCAAATCAAATGGGTTTTTCACCACATGCGGATCACTAGTGCGACCAAAGTACAAATGAGTTAGCCGAGTTCGAATCTCAATTTTCTTTTCTTCAGGCAAAAGCTCGATAAACGGTCCAATCGATGCAAGCTCAAGCTCTGTCAGCCGCGCTCGATCCGCATTTGAGCGATGTCGAGCCGACTCCCGGGCCGAATACCAAGCAGGAGTGGTTATAACAATTGCGTAAAGGAGTCGTATTAGGATGGCTGGCGCAGTCTCGGCCGTTAAAGCTTCCCCCCAAAACTTTATAAATGTTGCTGCGGCTACTGCAATACCGACTGCAAGAATTCCAAGGGTGACAAGGCGCCAAATGTTTGCCTGCTTTGACTCATTATCAGCAATGCGCTGATAGTTTCCCGTCGCACCGATGTTCCCTACGACCTGGACAATCTGTGCTGCTTGACTCCGCTTCTCCTCCAGTTCCGAAACAAGCGCTTCGGTGCTGTTTTTAATTGCATCAATAAGCTCCTCTACTCTACCCGAGCTTACCCGAAGCGATTCTTCAAAGTTCTGCTGTCGCACGCCTTCCGCCTGAGTAAAGGTTTGCTCTAACTTAGCGACTGCCGCTGCCGCCTCCGCTCTTTCCTTAACGGCACTCTCAGTTATTTCGTTTAACTTAGCCCTTAATACCAGAACCTCCTCATCCAACTCCACGAGATGAGCAGATAATGAATCGCTTGCATCGGCCACCTGACGAACGCTTTCCATAGCAAACTTTTGTTGAGCTTGTAGAAGCTCTGGAAGCACATCGACAAGTATTGGCTGAGCACTTGGCGTGAATGCCCACATGGCAGGCAAGATATTACCTTCTAACGCCGAGACTGCATTATCTAAATGAACAGGATTCTCATCACTGATAAACCCCGTCAACTCGGCTAGTAGAGGTTGTAGATGGTTGTTTATTGAGTTAAGACCGGTGAGACTTTGCAGCTCCTCCGGTGTTGATTTTAGAAGATTTTCGAGAACTTGAACGACTGCAAAAATCTTATTTCGAGAGTATGTATATCCCTCATTAAATGTGACTGCCTCAATCGAGAATACAGGCAATCCCCGCATCTCTAAAATACGACGCACAGTCGCGTGTAGTGCGTGATCCCTGAGCGCAGAGAAAGACATTTTTGCCCCTGATAATCTGCCTGCCTAGCGATGGGTTCGCCAGCGTCCTATAGACGCGAAGCTACTATTTAGCCAGCACTCTGTCCATCTTCGTCGATCGGATATACTTGGAGAACGCAAGCGGTGCCACCGCTGACCGGCCTGAGCTGCTGCGCCTGCTCAAAGATGCGCGCAAGGGTGACGTGCTGCTGGTGGAGTCGATAGACCGCCTCTCACGCCTTCCTGTGGAGGATTGGCAGAAGCTCAAGGCTGCGATTGATTCCAAGGGGTTGCGCATCGTCGCGCTCGACCTACCAACGAGCCACCAGGGCATGCAGGACACCAAAGGCGACGAGTTCACCGGGCGGATGCTCGGCGCAATTAACTCGATGCTGGTGGAAATGATGGCCGCCATCGCTCGCAAAGATTACGAGCAGAGGCGCGAGCGCCAGGCCCAAGGTATCGAGAAGGCCAAGGCCGCCGGTAAGTACCAGGGGCGCCCGGTTGACGTCGATCTGCACAAGCGCGTGTCTGAACTGCTCGCCGCCGGCCTTGGCATCCGCGCAACAGCTCGGCACGCCAACTGCTCTACGACTACGGTGCTTAGGATCAGAGACGCCATCTCCTGACTATCTGACCCGAATTTTGTTTCCGTTCCATCTCTTCACCGCACCATCAATGTTCATCCCGTCGATTACAGCGCGACCTGCGCCATCTGCTGAGGGGTAAATGTGAGCCGCACTAAATCCCGCCTGAGAGCAGAGCCTGAGCAGTCTCGCTGACTCGAAAACCGGTATGGTGATCTTTATTAGCGGGCTGTCTGGCAGATCGGAGAAATAGTTCTCGAACCCTTGGACGACAAATTCACCATCGCGTTCTCCAGAGTGCGGATGAACGGTGAACAAGCCACCTTGCGCTGCGAGATGTCGACTGACTGCGCCAGGCGCCCTATGCAAAACCACTTCAGGGTGAAGCCCAATAAGTTCGATATCCAAAGCCCAAATAGCCAAACGATCAGTTTGTTCCCATTCACCAAACCTGCTTAACGCCGAACTGGCTGCGAAATATGCTGCCGTGTAAGCCTTTGTAGTCCAGTCCAACAGTCGTGTTGGCACACCGTGATGCTGCGCCATTGCCATGAGATCCAGGATTCGAGTATCCGGCCAAAGTGAGGGATTCCTAAAAAACCGACCCGCCTTCTGCGTATTCATCACCTCGCGCCGAAATTCCTGAGAGTCATTCGGGATCGAGATTCCAATGTTGTCGCAATGGCGAGCAAAGCTGCTCAGATACTCAAGCTCAAGGAAAACCATGAAGCTTGCGTCCACCATTTCGCCTTCGGTAGTAATCGGCGGCTGGTTTCTTGGACGAAGGATTGAGGGAATTAATGACCAACTGGAGTCGGCCTGCCCCCGAAATATGCAGCTGTGGGGCCCTGGCCTCAATTGGTTTGTCGGAGACAAAGCCAGCCAAAGATCGTCGGCTGTCTGAAGGGGCATTTCCGTAAAAAGCGGGTGATTTTTTGCCATTGCGCATCCGTGCCGATGAGGTAGCAAATAGCGAAGGCGAACAGTAATGCACCCACCCTGCACCCATGGGGGTTTTACGCTGGGAGCATAAATCGCTGGAAGCCTTGAATTATATGGTGTCCCAGGGCAGGTTCGAACTGCCAACCTTCCCCTTAGGAGGGGGATGCTCTATCCAATTGAGCTACTGAGACACTGACCGGCCGCAAGGACATGCGGCGCGATGGACGGCGAGCATGTTAACGGGCAACCCCGGGTTTGTCATGTCGTCTGTGGGGCTTTTTAAGTGTAGGCAATCATATCCGCCCGACAATCTCCTGATAGCAACACGGAGCCTGGCGCCTCATCAATCCTGCAGCTGTGTTTCGTGGACACCTTCGTGCCTCACCAGGTCGAGCAAGCGGCTCACCCCCGACGACAACTCACCGGAGTTATCCAGCAGGAATATGCCTTTCGCCTGGTCCTCGGCGGCACGGCTGGCGAACAGGGCATTACGCTCAAGCCGGGCCTCGATTTCCATCGCACTTTCACGCCCTCGCCGCTCAAGGCGTCTGCGTAACACCTCGGAGCTGACGGTCAACAGAATGGGCTGCAGCGCCGGATAGCGTACCCTGGCTTGCGGTAAATGCCCCCTTGAACCATTGACCAGTACGTGACGCCCTTCAGCCAGCCATTGATCAATCTGCACGGGGATACCGTAATCCAGCCCGTTGGCGTGCCAGCTCAGCGCAAAGCCCCCCTGGCTCGCCAGTTCGGCGAAAGCCTGGGGGGTAACGCCAATGGCCTCCTCTCCGACCGACTCGGCCGACCGGGTAATCACCCTGCGCGCCACGGCACAATCCAGGCGCGCCAGAGCATCGCGAGCCGCGTCGATCAGGCTGTCCTTGCCAGCCCCCGACGGCCCCATCAGATAAATCAGTCTGCCACCCATGCCGCCCTCCCCCATTACCTGCCCACCCTAGCAATTCGGCTACATGCCACTATTCTGTATAAGGCAAGGAACAAAGTACGAACCCGCCTGTCAGGTAAAAGGATGCGATCAGTCATTCGAATGGCTTGAGTGTTTTCAAACCAGTCCGCATTTCTGATAATAGGTGCTGGCATAATGCCTGCCACCGGTTCAATATTTGTCACAGAATTGGCGCCAAGGATCTGGCTTATTTGAGGCATGATGCGGGCCTCTTATCAATTCAGGTTGAACATTTGGCGGTCGAGCTTGTCCTACTGACATCCCGCGGCCAATTCCGAGAACCGCTCCCCTGAACTAACCGGTTAAATATATGCGCCCATTGAAACAGGCAATTTATTCCAGCCGTACGGCTGACAAATTCGTCGTACGCCTGCCAGACGGAATGCGTGAACGCATTGCCGAGGTGGCACGCAACCATCATCGCAGCATGAACTCCGAAATCATCGCGCGACTGGAGCAGAGTCTTATTCAGGAAGGCGCACTGGGCGAAGAGCTGAGCATGCGCCTGGACAGCCCCGAGCTGTCATTGCACGAACGCGAACTGCTGCAACGCTTCCGCCAGCTGTCCCACCGCCAGCAAAACGCGCTGGTTTCGCTGATTGCCCATGACGCAGAAATGGCCGCAAATCCAGCCTGATTCCATCCCGAAAGTTCAAGCCAGCCATACATGGGCTGGCTTTTTTTTGCCTGGCATTCAGGCACTCGCCTGCTCGACGGCACGCTCAGCCGCCATCGGCACCAGGTTTATCCAGGAAAAAATGAAGCTGCGCGACCCGCTCATTCAAGCAAGGTCGCGCCTCAATGACTCAGAGCAGGAAAATCGTCGCCAGCCCGAGGAAGATAAAGAAACCGCCACTGTCGGTCACCGCCGTGATCATCACACTGGCCCCCATGGCAGGATCGCGCCCCAGGCGCGCCAGGGTCATCGGGATCAACACCCCCATCAATGCCGCCAGCAACAGGTTGAGCGTCATGGCGGCCGTCATCACCACCCCCAGCGACCAGCTGCCATAAAGCAGGTAAGCCACCACGCCAATGACACCTCCCCAGACCAGGCCGTTGATCAAGCCTACCGCCAACTCCTTGCGCATCAGGCGCGAGGTATTGCCAGTGCTGACCTGATCAAGCGCCATGGCGCGGACGATCATGGTGATGGTCTGGTTGCCCGAGTTACCGCCAATGCCCGCCACGATCGGCATCAATGCCGCCAGGGCCACCAGCTTCTCGATAGAACCTTCAAACAGCCCGATCACCCGCGAGGCAACGAACGCCGTGATCAGGTTGACCGCCAGCCACGCCCAACGGTTACGCAAGGACTTCCAGACCGAGGCGAAGATATCTTCTTCTTCGCGCAGACCCGCCATGTTGAGCACTTCGGTTTCGCTCTCTTCACGGATCAGGTCGACCATTTCATCGATGGTCAAACGACCAATCAACTTGTTGTTCTTGTCGACCACCGGGGCCGAAATCAGGTCATAACGCTCAAAGGCCTGGGCGGCGTCATAGGCGTCTTCATCCGGGTGAAAGCTCACCGGATCGCTGGCCATGACCTCCGAAACCTGCTTGTCGGGATCGTTGACCAGCAGTCGCTTGATCGGCAGGACGCCCTTGAGCACGCCGTCATAGTCCACCACGAACAACTTGTCGGTATGGCCCGGCAACTCTTTGAGGCGACGCAGGTAACGCAGGACCACTTCAAGGCTGACATCCTCACGGATCGTCACCATCTCGAAGTCCATCAAGGCGCCGACCTGTTCCTCGTCATAGGACAACGCGGAGCGGACACGCTCACGCTGTTGGCCATCGAGGGCTTCCATCAGCTCGTGGACGACGTCTCGCGGCAGCTCGGGGGCCAGGTCAGCAAGTTCGTCGGCGTCCATCTCCTTGGCGGCTGCCAGGAGCTCGTGATCGTCCATGTCGGCGATCAGGGTTTCACGAACGGAGTCGGAGACTTCAAGCAGGATGTCGCCGTCACGCTCGGCCTTGACCAACTGCCAGACCGTCAGGCGGTCGACGAGCGGAAGCGCTTCAAGGATGTAGGCAACGTCGGCGGAGTGCAGATCATCGAGCTTGCGTTGCAACTCGACGAGGTTCTGCCGGTGGACCAGGTTCTCGACACGATCGTGATGAGCACCTTCCTGACGGTGAGTCAGGTCTTCGACCACCCGCTGGCGATGCAGCAGCTCAACGACTTGAGCAAGGCGGTCCTGCAAGCTTTCTTGCGTTTTTTTTACTTCAACTTCAGTCATAGGCGAACTCCACTCCCAGCAGCGGGGCACGCCGGAAGGATCAATCAGTCAATTCATGATTGGTAAAACGAAATAGTGAGTAACTACTGGGTAAGTCCATGGAGGTAATCCAAAAGCCCCGGCGGGGCTGACGGGCGCAATGATACACCGCTTGGCGTTTTTAAACGTTAAAAAATCCAGCCCAGAACAAGCGCTTGCGAGATAAACCTGAGCGCTCTCCACACCTGTGAAACTGCGACGACTCTTTCTGAAAAGAAAACACACCCGCACCGAAAAATCTCGCTGCACCCCTCAGACTAGACCGCCCAGAAGACAGAACGTCGCGAAGCGACCATCAATCAATGAGAGTTTTTTGGCGCTGGCCTGTGGGACGCAGGAAGCGTACCCGGCACACCTGACAAGGCGAACACACGAGGCTGGCTATACGGCCGAAAGGAGCCCGGAGCGCACCGACCACGCTCGACGAGAAAGGATCTGCAAAAGCCAAATCCCGGACAGCAAAAAGCCCGCGTTAGACGCAGGCTTTTTGGTGTTTGGTGCACTCGACAGGATTCGAACCTGTGACCGCTCGGTTCGTAGCCGAGTACTCTATCCAGCTGAGCTACGAGTGCATG
>NZ_JBYTBK010000026.1:8971-72657 GCF_058789115.1 Pseudomonas sp. FW300-N1A1
TGTGCACTCGACAGGATTCGAACCTGTGACCGCTCGGTTCGTAGCCGAGTACTCTATCCAGCTGAGCTACGAGTGCATGTGTGCTTTTAAACCAGATCACAACTGATTGAAACAAGGTTGCCTGCATGACTGCAAACAACCCTTTAAATGGTGCACTCGACAGGATTCGAACCTGTGACCGCTCGGTTCGTAGCCGAGTACTCTATCCAGCTGAGCTACGAGTGCATTTGGTGCTGCGCATTATAGTCCGTCGAATCTTTTTTCCAAGCACTTTTTCTAGTAATTTCAACAACTTACCGAAGAAGCCTGATTACAACGTGCTAAACAAATAATGGCGGAGAACGGGGGATTCGAACCCCCGACACCCTTTTGAGGTGTACTCCCTTAGCAGGGGAGCGCCTTCGGCCACTCGGCCAGCTCTCCGCAACACGGGGCGTATCTTAACCAACCTTTTCCCCGTTTGCAAACATAAAAATCGATAAAAATTAATGAGTTGGTTCTTCGTCCTTCTCTTTCTTTATACGCAGGTAGATTTCCTCACGGTGAACCGCGACCTCTTTGGGTGCGTTAACGCCGATGCGCACTTGATTTCCTTTAACGCCGAGCACGGTTACGGTGATTTCGCCATCACCAATAATCAGGCTTTCTGCGCACCGACGAGTCAGAATCAGCATACCTTTCTCCTCACGCATTTCAGTTCAGGGACAACAGTCTGCAAAAAAAAAGCGCTCGACCTGCAACCGGAACGGTCGCAGCTCTTCACGCCTAAGTATTGACTAGCGCGCGCAAAAGAACAGGCTTGCGCGCGCCACTCAAAAAATAAAGGGCGCGGTCAGGCCGCGCCCTCCGGGCAACGCATCACTCGCCCTGTGGGGCCGGTGCGTCCAGCTCGAAGGCTGTGTGCAGCGCGCGCACAGCCAGCTCCAGGTACTTCTCTTCGATCACTACCGAGACTTTGATCTCCGAGGTGGAAATCATCTGGATGTTGATGGTTTCCTTGGCCAGGGCTTCGAACATGCGGCTGGCTACGCCTGCGTGGGAACGCATGCCAACGCCGACGATCGATACCTTGGCGATCTTGGTATCACCCACCACTTCACGGGCACCGATCTCGCGAGCGGTGTTTTCCAGCACGGCCTGGGCCGCCTGGTAGTCGTTGCGGTGCACGGTGAAGGTGAAGTCAGTGGTGTTATCGTGCGCAACGTTCTGCACGATCATGTCGACTTCGATATTCGCGGCACTGATCGGGCCGAGAATCTTGAAGGCCACGCCCGGGGTGTCTGGCACGCCACGGATGGTCAGCTTGGCTTCATCGCGATTGAAAGCGATGCCGGAAATGATCGGCTGTTCCATGGTTTCCTCTTCATCGATAGTAATGAGGGTGCCCGGACCCTCCTTGAAGCTGTGCAGTACGCGCAGCGGAACGTTGTACTTGCCGGCGAACTCGACCGCACGGATCTGCAGCACCTTGGAACCGAGGCTGGCCATTTCCAGCATCTCTTCGAAGGTAATCTTGTCCAGGCGCTGGGCCACGGACACAACACGCGGGTCAGTGGTATATACACCATCGACGTCGGTATAGATCTGACATTCATCAGCTTTCAGGGCTGCTGCCAGTGCCACACCGGTGGTGTCGGAACCGCCACGCCCCAGGGTGGTGATGTTGCCGTGCTCGTCGACGCCCTGGAAACCGGCGACAACAACCACGCGACCCGCCTTCAGGTCACCGCGAATCTTCTGGTCATCAATCTGCAAGATACGCGCTTTATTGTGCGCACTGTCCGTCAGAATCCGCACCTGGTTACCGGTGTAGGACACCGCTGGAATGCCACGCTTGATCAGCGCCATGGCCAGCAGTGCAATCGTCACCTGCTCACCCGTGGAGACGATAACGTCCAGCTCACGGGGAACCGGTTGATCCTCACCACTGATTTGCTTGGCCAGATCGATCAGACGGTTGGTTTCGCCGCTCATTGCAGACAGCACAACCACCAGGTCATCGCCGGCATCGCGGAATTTCTTAACCTTGTCGGCGACCTGCTCGATTCTCTCGACAGTGCCGACCGAGGTGCCTCCAAATTTCTGTACGATCAAAGCCATTTCAAAGCCGCCTCTGCCCATGAAGGGCGCCCAATAATCACTCAAACAGCTGCCTGGCCCGCCACTAGACTGCGGGCCAGACACTCTGCCTTATAAACCCTGCTCTACAAATGGAACAGTCAGGGCCAAGGCCGCGTCCAGTGCGCCAGCGTCAGTACCACCGCCTTGCGCCATGTCCGGACGACCACCGCCCTTCCCGCCCACTGCCGCAGCGGCTTGCTTCATCAAATCACCGGCTTTGAGTTGGCCAGTCAGGTCTTTGGTCACACCGGCAACCAGCACGACCTTTTCCTCATGGACACTGCCGAGCAGGATCACTGCGCGGCCGAGTTTGTTTTTCAGTTGATCGACCAGCGCCAGCAGCGCCTTGCCATCCTGACCGTCCAGACGCACGGCCAGTACTTTCACGCCTTTGACGTCCTGGGCAGAAGCCGACAGGTCGTCACCCGCCGCGCTGGCGGCCTTGGCTTGCAACTGCTCGAGTTGCTTCTCCAGCAGACGGTTGCGCTCAAGCACAGCCGACAGCTTGTCGATCAGGTTGTCAGGGCTTCCCTTGACCAGGTTGGCCGCTTCCTTGAGCTGCTCTTGCGCAGCGTTCAGGTAAGCCAGCGCCGCGGCACCGGTGAGCGCTTCGATACGGCGCACGCCAGAAGCCACACCGCCTTCGCTGATGATTTTCAGCAGGCCGATGTCGCCGGTACGGTTGGCGTGGATACCACCGCACAGCTCAACGGAGAAGTCGCCGCCCATGCTCAGTACCCGCACGTCGTCGCCGTACTTCTCGCCGAACAGCGCCATGGCGCCCTTGCGCTTGGCGGTTTCGATGTCGGTCTCTTCGGTTTCGACCTCGGAGTTCCGGCGAATCTCGGCGTTGACGATTTCTTCCAGCGCCTTGATCTGCTCAGGCTTGATGGCTTCGAAGTGGCTGAAGTCAAAACGCAGGCGCTGACTGTCGACCAACGAGCCTTTCTGCTGAACGTGGTCGCCCAGCACCTGACGCAATGCAGCGTGCAGCAAGTGAGTCGCGGAGTGGTTCAACGACGTGGCGTGACGCACCTCGGCGTCAACGTGGGTCTCGACCGGCGCACCGACGACCAGGCTGCCCGAATCCAGGATACCGTGGTGCAGGAAGGCACCGCCGGTCTTGGTGGTGTCACGCACGTCGAAACGCGCGCTGCCCGCCTGCAGGTAACCGCAATCGCCGACCTGGCCACCGGACTCGGCGTAGAACGGCGTCTTGTCGAGAACGATCACGCCCTCGTCACCTTCGCTCAATACGTCGACCGACTGGCCATCTTTATACAGCGCAACGATTTTCGCCAAACCACGGGTATCGGTGTAGCCGGTGAACTCGGTGGCCACGTCGACCTTGACCAGGGTGTTGTAGTCCAGGCCGAACGAACTGGCCGAACGGGCACGCACGCGCTGGGCTTCCATCTCGCGCTCGAAGCCTTCCTCGTCGATGGTCAGCTCACGCTCACGGGCGATGTCGGCGGTCAGGTCCATCGGGAAACCGTAGGTGTCGTACAACTTGAACACCACGTCGCCCGGCACTACGGTGCCCTTGAGTTCAGCCAGGTCCTGCTCGAGGATCTTCAGGCCGTGCTCCAGGGTCTTGGAGAACTGCTCTTCCTCGGCCTTGAGCACGCGCTCGATGTTGGCCTGCTGCTGCTTGAGCTCCGGGAAGGCTTCGCCCATCTCGGCCACCAGGGCCGCGACGATCTTGTGGAAGAAGCTGCCGGTCGCACCCAGCTTGTTACCGTGACGGCACGCACGACGGATGATCCGACGCAGGACATAGCCACGACCTTCGTTGGACGGCAGCACGCCGTCGGCGATCAGGAAACCGCACGAACGGATGTGGTCGGAGACGACCTTGAGCGAAGACTGGTCGTCATTGCTGCAACCGATAGCCTTGGCCGACGCGCTCAGCAGGTTCTTGAACAGGTCGATCTCATAGTTCGAGTGCACGTGCTGCATCACCGCGCTGATCCGCTCCAGGCCCATGCCGGTGTCGACCGACGGGGCTGGCAATGGATGCAACACGCCATCGGCGGTGCGGTTGAACTGCATGAACACGTTGTTCCAGATCTCGATGTAACGGTCGCCGTCTTCTTCCGGCGAGCCCGGTGGGCCACCCCAGATATCGGCGCCGTGATCGTAGAAGATCTCGGTGCAAGGACCGCACGGGCCGGTATCGCCCATGGTCCAGAAGTTGTCGGAGGCGTAAGGCGCGCCCTTGTTGTCGCCGATGCGGACCATGCGCTCGGCCGGGACGCCGATGTCCTGGGTCCAGATGTCATAGGCCTCGTCATCGGAGGCATAGACGGTCACCCAGAGCTTTTCCTTTGGCAACATCAGCACGCCGGTCAGGAAGGTCCAGGCGTAGGTGATGGCATCACGCTTGAAGTAATCGCCGAAGCTGAAGTTACCCAGCATTTCGAAAAAGGTGTGGTGACGAGCGGTATAACCGACGTTTTCCAGGTCGCTGTTCTTGCCGCCGGCGCGTACGCACTTCTGGCTGCTGGTGGCGCGGGTATACGCGCGCTTTTCCTGGCCCAGGAAGCAGTCCTTGAACTGGTTCATCCCCGCGTTAGTGAACAGCAGGGTTGGGTCGTTGCCCGGAATCAAAGAGCTGGAGGCTACACGGGTGTGGCCTTGCTCTTCGAAGAAGCGAAGGAAGGCTTCACGGATTTCTGCGCTTTTCATTAGGTTCTTCCACGGAGGCTGCGGCCAAAGGCCTGTGCGATTCGTCAACGGACGAAGCGACGGCAAAGGGCCGCATTATATCGGCCCTGCGCGCGCGGTACAGCGTGTTTATACGATAGAAACCGTCAATTGGACGGCCAGCATTGTCATTTACCGGAAAACTCGACGAATGTCGCGATCACCTGCTCGACCTGCGCCCGACTCACATCCATGTGGGTGACCATGCGCAACCGTGGCGCCGCACTGAGCTTTACCCCGCGCTCGCCGGCAAACGCCTTGATCGCGTCGGCTTTATCGCCCATCTGCACGTAAACCATATTGGTCTGTACCGGCTCGACGTCGTAACCGGCCGCACGCAGGCCCTCGGCCAGGAACTGCGCATTGGCATGGTCATCGGCCAGGCGCTGCACATGGTGATCGAGCGCATACAGGCCCGCCGCCGCCAGGATTCCGGCCTGGCGCATGCCGCCGCCGACCATCTTGCGCAAGCGCCGGGCCTTGCCGATCATCTCGGCCGAACCGCACAACACCGACCCCACCGGGGCACCCAGGCCTTTGGACAGGCACACGGATACCGAATCGAAGTGCCGAGTGATTTCCCGCGCATCAACTCCCAGCTTGACCGCCGCGTTGTACAGGCGGGCGCCATCCAGGTGCAGCAACAGCCCCTTTTCACGGGTAAAGCTTCGCGCCTGCTCCAGATACTGCAGCGGCAACACCTTGCCCTGCATGGTGTTTTCCAGCGCCAGCAGGCGGGTCCGGGCGAAGTGGAAATCATCCGGCTTGATGGCCGCCGTGACCTGAGCCAGGTCCAGAGAGCCATCGGCCTGCACCTCCAGCGGTTGCGGCTGGATCGACCCCAGCACCGCCGCACCACCGCCTTCGTACTTATAGGTGTGCGCCTGCTGGCCGACGATGTACTCATCGCCACGTTCGCAATGGGCCATCAAGCCCAACAGGTTGCTCATGGTGCCCGTGGGCACGAACAGCGCGGCGGCAAACCCCAGTCGAGCGGCCAACTCGGCTTCCAGGCGATTGACCGTCGGATCCTCACCATAGACGTCGTCGCCGGTGGCTGCCGTGGCCATTGCCTCAAGCATCCCTGCGGTCGGTTGGGTGACGGTGTCGCTGCGAAGATCAATAACGCTCATGAATCAGGCCTCGGAATAGGACGCGCGCGTCGCTGCAGATAGGAAAGATTGGCTACATGAAGGTTTACTGCGGCCATGCCCCCGATTAATCAAGGCTGGGCACAGGAAAAGGCGGTTCAAGCCAACGGAAAAACTGATGTATATCATCAGATAGCAGCGATGCGCAGCCCTGCGATATGTGTTAAAAACGCTTCGCCGCCAGAAAAACTGTCGGCAAACGTTCTCAGGGCGGGGTGCAACTCCCCACCGGCGGTAATTGCGCGCAATGCGCATAGCCCGCGAGCGCTTGATGTCACGCAGGCTTGGGCCGTGAGTGACGACAAGGTCAGCAGACCCGGTGTGATCCCGGGGCCGACGGTCATAGTCCGGATGAAGAGAGAACGGGATTGGCACCAAAGGGCCGTCCATGGCAACGCGCAGATACTGCACGTTCGACCTGCACGCACCCTGAATCCCTTTCGATTCATATCGCCCTGTTTTTTACTCAAACAGGAGTCAGAACAGATGCAACCCACCGCAATCGATAGCAAGAGCAAACACCATCAAGGCGAGCGCGTAGCGTTCATCCAGGCATGCTGGCACAAGGAGATCGTTGACCAAAGCCGCACGGGCTTCGTCAGCGAGATGATCGCTCAGGGCTATCAGGCATCGGACATCGACTTCTTTGAAGTCGGCGGCGCCTTCGAAATCCCGCTGCATGCCAAGCTGCTGGCCAAGTCCGGCCGCTATGCCGGCATCGTCGCGGCAGGCCTGGTGGTTGACGGCGGTATCTACCGTCACGAGTTCGTCGCCCAGTCGGTGATCAGCGGCCTGATGCAGGTTCAGCTGGAAACCGAAGTCCCGGTGTTCTCGGTGGTGCTGACCCCGCATCACTTCCATGCCGGCGAAGAACACCAGAAGTTCTTCTTTGAACACTTTGTACACAAAGGCCAGGAAGCGGCGAAGACCTGCGCCGATACGCTGCACAAGATGCGCGCCCTGCGTCGTAGCGAGCCACACGCGCTAGCCATCTAGTTGAATGATCGTTCCCACGCTCTGATCTGCACCCCAAAGGTCGGATCACTCTGCGTGGGAACGATCTGCTAGACCAGGCTTTCGTCGCCAGTCGGCACGATCAGGATGCCGGCGCGCAGGCCGTTCTTCACCTTGGGGTTGGGGAAAATGATCCGGGCGCCCTGCTCTTCGATGACCCAGCGGGTATTGGCAATGTCTTCCGCCAGTACATAGCCCACGTCCAGCTCAGAAAAATTCTCGATGTCCGCTGGCAAGTTGAGCCGGAAGCTGTCGCTGTGCTTGATGACTTCCCGTGCCACGCTGAACAGTTGCAAACCCTCCAGGCCTTCCTGCGCCATCGGCGGCTCGGTGCCTTCGATGATCTGCTTCAGGCGGGTTTCAAGGCGCGAAACGTTGACCCCTTCGTTCTGGCCGAACGGCCGGGCCTTGCCCAACTCCAGGGTGAAGGATTCGGCGTCCAGCTTGTCGTAGGTGTACGAGCTGAACACGATGGACGGTTTGTTCTGCAACAGCACCGCTTCCATCCCCGCCGCACGCAGACGGGCCAGTTCCCGACGGGAATGCTGGCGCCCCTCTTTCCAGGGGTACAACGCAAACTGTTCGATCTTCGAGCCGCGAATCGCGGTATGCAGATCGTAGTGCAAACGGTCGCGGTCCGGCAGGTTGAAAAAGCTCGCCGCCAGGCGCTCCAGCTCACAGGCGCGCAGCGCTTCGTAGCCACTGCTGAGTTCGTGACGGCCGTTGAACAGCCGGTTGACATCCTGCTCGATAAAACGCTCGCCGCGGCGCATGGCCTCGGGATTACCGAACAGGAACAGAATACGTGCACACGGCTTCAAGTCACCGCGGGCGATGTCGTGCAACAGGCGATCGAGCAATTCGATCGGCGCTGTCTCATTGCCGTGGATACCGGCCGACAACAGCAGGTCCAGGCCATTGTCACGCGCTTGGGGTGGGCGGACTTCCAACGCACCTTCACTCAGCCAGCGCATCCGCACGCCTTCGACAGTCAGTTGAGTTTTCTCCGCAGGTTCACGGCCGGCGAGGGTCAGTTCAAGCAGTTTGCCGAGGGCGAGCATAGAGCGGCTTCCTTAGTGATCGTGGTTGCAATCCGGACCGTGGACGTGATCCTCGTCATCACCGATTTCAGCTGGTTCCATCTCCAGTTGCAGACTTACCAGATTAGTCGCCAATGGGCGAAGCAGCAGGTTGGCGTATTCAGCATCGCCTTCTTCGACATCAACGCCGATCAGCAACTGGCCACGGCCGTCGTGTTGAATCCACAACTCCTTGCCTTGCCACATCACCGCCACGCGGGTGCAGGAGGTTTCCAGTTGAGTGCCGTCGGTGTCTTCAAGGATCAGCTTCAGGGTATCGCTCATGTTTACGCTCTCATCTGGAGATATAGCGGCGCGCCCTGCTCGTTGGGAGCAGGGCGCGGGCTTTCAATTGATCTGGAATGGATAAACCGCGCCCAGTTTAAGGATTTGCGTCAGTTCATCCAGTGCCGTCCGGCACTCAAGCAACAATTGTGGGTCCGCCAGATCGTTTTCGGTCATGCGGTCACGGTAGTGCTTTTCGACCCATTGGGTCAGCGAGCCGTACAACGGCGCCGTCATGATAACCCCTGGGTTGACCGCCGCCAGCTCGGTTTCGTTGAGCGCGACACGCAGTCGCAGGCACGCTGGCCCGCCGCCGTTCTGCATGCTCTGCTTGAGGTCGAACACCTTCACCTCGCGGATCAGGCCGCCGGAGCTGGTCAGGGTCTGCAGGTACTGCCAGACGCGTTCGTTGTTCTGGCACTCCTGCGGCACGATCAACAGCATCGAACCATCGGCGCGCGACAACAACTGACTGTTGAACAGGTAGGAGCGTACGGCGTCTTCGACCGACACTTGCGAGCGCGGCACGCAGATTGCCTTGAACTGACCGCCCCGCTTGGCGAGCTTGGTCGACAGCTCGGCCAGCATCTGTTCGGTATCGAGGAACGCGTCCTCGTGATAGAACAGCGCCTCACCGTTACCCACGGCGATCACGTCGTTGTGGAACACGCCCTGGTCGATGACCGATGGATTCTGCTGGGCATAGACCACGCCGTCATCGCTCAGGCCGTGCAATCGGGCCACTGCTTGCGACGCTTCCAGGGTCTGACGGGCCGGGTACTTCTGCGGCGCCGGATAACGGGTATCGAACGCACTGCGACCGAACACGAAGAACTCGACACCGGCTTCGCCGTAATCACGGCAGAAACGCGTGTGGTTGGCCGCGCCTTCGTCACCGAACTGAGCGACAGCCGGCAGGGCCGCGTGGTGAGCGAAATGCTTCTGGTCAGCGAACATCGCCCCTAGCACACGGCTGGTGGTCGGGTGTTCGATGCTGCGGTGGTATTTGCAGTTGAGGTTGGCGGCGGTGAAGTGCACACGACCATCGGCGGTGTCGGCACTTGGGCTGACCGTCGCGGCGTTGGCCACCCACATGCTCGATGCCGAGCAACTGGCAACCAGCAACGGCATCGCCTGCTTGGCCGCCTGCTTGATCACCTGTGCGTCGGTACCGCTGAACCCCAGGCTACGCAGGGCGCCGACATCCGGACGCTCCTGAGGCGCGAGTACGCCCTGGACAAAGCCCATGTCCATCAGCGCTTTCATTTTCGCCAGGCCTTGCAGCGCCGCTTCCTTGGGATTGGAAGATTGCTGGCTGTTGCTCTGGGACGCAACGTTACCGTAGGACAGACCGCCGTAGTTATGGGTCGGCCCCACTAGACCGTCAAAATTGACTTCACAGGATTTCATCAGCGAGGCTCCACGAATCTGTTTTTTATAGGCTTGAGTAACTGTTCAGTACAACCGCGTCGCGGCCTTCGCGGGCAGGCTTTACTGCATCCGCACGCCCGGTGTCAGGGCCGCTGGTAGCGTCAGGCTCGGGGTTTCCAGCGAGGCCACCGGGTACGCGCAGTAGTCCGCTGCGTAGTAGGCGCTGGCGCGATGGTTGCCCGAAGCACCCACGCCACCGAATGGCGCGCTGCTGGCAGCACCTGTCAGCTGCTTGTTCCAGTTGACGATGCCGGCACGGCTTTCCAGCCAGAACTGCTGGTAACGCGCTTCAGAGTCCGACAACAGGCCTGCGGCCAGGCCGTATTGGGTGTCGTTGGCCTCGGCAATCGCCGCCTCGAAATCAGCATAGCGAATCACTTGCAGCAACGGACCGAACAGCTCTTCATCGGGACGCTCCACCACTGCGGTCACATCCACGATACCCGGTGTCAGCAAGGCGGCATTCGCCTGTGGCTGAGTCATTGCCAGCAATGTGACAGCGCCATTGGCCAGCAGGTGCGCTTGCGCATCCATCAGTGCCTTGGCCGCTGCCAGCGAAACCACCGAGCCCATGAACGGTGCCGGTTGTTGATCGAACGCGCCGACTTCAATCGTTGCGCTGACCGCCACCAGGCGCTCCAGCAGCGTGTCGCCCCATGCACCTTGCGGGACCAGCAGGCGACGAGCACAGGTGCAGCGTTGACCGGCGGAAATGAACGCGGACTGGATGATGGTGTACACCGCGGCATCGAGATCAGCCACCTGATCGACCACCAGCGGATTGTTGCCGCCCATTTCCAGCGCCAGGATCTTGTCCGGACGACCGGAGAACTGCGCATGCAGATGATTGCCGGTGCGGCTGGAGCCGGTGAAGAACAGGCCGTCTATTCCCGGATTGGCGGCCAGCGCGATCCCGGTTTCACGGGCGCCCTGCAGCAGGTTGAGGACGCCTGCCGGCAGGCCGGCTTCGATCCAGCACTTGACCGTCAGTTCGGCGACTTTCGGTGTCAGCTCGCTGGGCTTGAACAGCACGCTGTTACCGGCCAGCAACGCGGGCACGATGTGACCGTTAGGCAAGTGACCGGGAAAGTTGTAAGGCCCGAACACCGCGACCACACCATGGGGCTTGTGACGCAGCACTGCCGTGGCATCGCCCAGTGGGCCGCTCTTCTCGCCGGTACGCTCACGGTAGCTCTGCACCGAAATGGCGATCTTGTTGACCATGCTGGTCACTTCCGTCGCCGCTTCCCACAGTGGTTTACCGGTTTCTTCGCCGATGCAGTGGGCCAGTTCGTCCGCGTGGTTCTTCAGGCTGGCGGCAAAGGCCTCCAGCACGTCGATACGCTCTTGCAAGGTACGCCTGGCCCACGCCGGGAACGCTTGACGCGCAGCTTGCACGGCGCTTTCAACCTGAGCGGCGCTGGCGCCCTGCCCCGACCACAGCACTTGCTGGGTCACCGGGTTCAGCGATTCGAAGGCATCGCCCTGACCGGCCAGCCACTCACCTGCGATATATAGCGAATTCATTATTTCGACTCCCGGGCAGCAGACAACGGCACGGCACGAACCTGGTCGCCGGCGTTGAGTTGAAGACGTTTGGCGGTCAGTGGATCGACCACCAGGGTACCGGCCGCCAAGCGCGCTGGCGCGGCGGTGATCCGGCAGTCTTCGCGCTTGCGGTTATGCATCAGGAATGGGGTGGCGTCATCACCGGGGGTACCGATGGCCAGCACCAGCGCCTGGCTGTCGCGCACTGCACGAATCTTGCCGGTTTCGCACTCCACGGCCGGGCCTGCGTCGAAGATGTCGACATAACCCTGGTAGCTGAAGCCTTCGCTCTTGAGCATGGCCAGCGCAGGCTCGGTGTCCGGGTGGACCTGGCCAATCACGCGGCGTGCGTCCTCGGAAAGAAAGCAGGTGTACAGCGGGAATTTCGGCATCAGTTCGGCGATGAAAGCCTTGTTGCCCACGCCCGTCAGGTAGTCAGCCTGGCTGAATTCCATCTTGAAGAAGTGTCGACCCAGGCTTTCCCAGAACGGCGAACGGCCCGCGGCATCGGACACACCGCGCATCTCGGCAATGATCTTGTTGCCGAACAGCTGTGGGAACTCGGCGATGAACAGCATGCGCGCCTTGGCCAGCATGCGCCCGTTCAGGCCGGTGCGGTAATCGGCGTGCAGGAACAACGAACACAACTCGGAATTGCCGGTCAGGTCGTTGGCCAGGAACAGCGTCGGGATTTCGCGGTAAATGTTCAACTCTTGCGACGCGCTGACGGTCAGGCCGACCCGAAAGTTGTACCAGGGCTCACGCAGGCCGACGGCGCCAGCAATGGCGGAGATCCCCACCACGCGGCCGTCGTCGTCTTCGAGCACGAACAGGTAGTCCGCGTCACCGCGCTCAGCTTCACCACGGAAGGTCTTTTCCGCCCAGCCAACCCGATGCGCCAGGCGCTCTTCGTTGGCCGGCAAGGTAGTCAGGCCGGTGCCGGTGCTGCGGGCCAGGTCGATCAGAGCGGGTAAATCGCTGCTGCGTACGGGACGAACGATCATGCTATCTCCTCAAACGGGTAGCCGGTAACGGCCACCCGTGAAACTCGCTGTTTTCCAGGACTCTTTCCAGGCAGGGCAGCAGGCGTTAAACCGCTACCAGGCGCACGCTGGCACCTTCACCGACACCCAGGGCTTCGGCGGCTTCCAGATCCAGGGTCACGGGCTTGCCCGGCGCATAGTCCAGCTCGAGCATGACGGCGCGGTAGTCCTGCAACTGGGCATTGGCCACCAGGTACTGACGACCGGCGCCCTTCACCGGCTCGCCGATCTTCACCGGCACCACACGGCTCTGGGCAATCGAGCGGATGCCCGAGACGCGCGCATGCAGGGTCGGGCCACCGTCGAAGATGTCGATGTAGTGATCGGTCTCGAAGCCTTCACGCATCAGGATGTCGAAGGTGATCTGCGCCCGTGGATGCACCTGGCCCATCGCCTCCTGGGCGGAATCCGGCAGCAGCGGCACGTAGATCGGGTAATGCGGCATCAGCTCGGCCAGGAAGGTCCGGCTCTTGAGCCCGCACAGACGTTCGGCCTCGGCGTAGTTGAGGTCGAAGAAGTTGCGACCGATGGCATCCCAGAACGGCGAGTCGCCATTCTCGTCGCTATAACCGACGATCTCGGTCACCACCGAGTCAGCGAAGCGCTCAGGATGGCTGGCAACGAACAGCAAGCGACCGCGGGAGTTGAGTTCCGACCAGGCCGACCCCACCAGCTCCGGCAGCACGTAGAAACTGGTCAGCAGGCTATTGCCGGTCAGGTCGTGGCACTGGGAGAGCACATGGATCTTGTTGTGGATCTTCAGCTCGCGGGAGGCGTGCACGAAGGTTTCATTACGGAAGCTGTAGAACGGCTCGGAATAACCGGCCGAGGCCACGATGGCCGAGCAACCCACCAGCTTGCCGGTGGCGGTGTCCTCCAGCACGAAGAAATAGCTTTCCTCACCGTTGAAGCTGACTTCGGCTGCAAACGATGCTTCGCTTGCGGCGATCTTGTCGCTCAGGCGTTCAACGTCGTCCGGCAAGGAAGTGACACCAATCGGGCTGTCCGCAGCCAGACGCTGTACCTCGCCCAGATCAGCCATTTGCGCAGGGCGCATCACCAGCATGGTGTCACTCCTTTATCCAGAAAATTACAGGAAAAAAAGCCGGGCCGGCCTTGAAGACACTGTGGGAGCGGGCCCGGCATGAAATTCGGTACGACGCCTGAAGGGTCAGGCGTCGAAGGGCCTATCAGGCTTGTGTCAGTTTTGCAGCAGCACGTTCGAAGCGGTCCAGACCGGCATCGATGTCGGCATCTTCCACCACCAGGCTCGGAGCGAAACGCACCACGTCCGGGCCGGCTTGCAGGACCATCAGGCCTTCTTGTTCAGCGGCATTGAAAATGTCCTTGGCCTTGCCTTTCCAGGCATCGCTCAAGACGCAACCGATCAACAGGCCCATGCCACGGACCTTGGTGAACAAGCCGTACTTCTCGCCGATCTGCTCAAGACGGGCCTTGAACTTGTCGTGCTTGGCGTTGACGCCAGCCAGCACTTCAGGGGTGTTGATCACGTCGATCACGGCTTCCGCGACCGCGCACGCCAGCGGGTTACCGCCGTAGGTGGTGCCGTGGGTGCCGACGACCAGGTGTTTGGACAGGTCTTCGGTCGTCAGCATCGCTGCGATCGGGAAGCCGCCGCCCAGGCTCTTGGCACTGGTCAGGACGTCCGGGATCACGCCGTAATGCTGGTAAGCAAACAGATGGCCAGTACGGCCCATGCCGGTTTGCACTTCGTCGAAAATCAGCAGCGCGTTGTTCGCGGTGCAGAGTTCGCGAGCACCTTGCAGGTATTCGAGTTCTGCCGGGATCACACCGCTTTCGCCCTGGATCGGCTCCAGCACCACCGCGCAAGTCTTGTCGGAAATGGCAGCTTTCAGCGCAGCCAGGTCGTTGTACGGTACGTGGGTGATACCGGTGATTTTCGGACCGAAGCCGTCGGAGTACTTCGACTGACCACCGACGTTCACGGTGAACAGGGTGCGGCCGTGGAAGCTGTTGAGCGCGGCGATGATCTCGTACTTCTCGCTGCCGAAACGGTCGAAACCGACACGACGGGCCAGCTTGAAGGCGGCCTCGTTGGCTTCGGCGCCGGAGTTGCAGAAGAAGGCGCGGTCGGCAAACGTGGCGTCGATCAGCTTATGGGCCAGACGCAGTGCCGGCTCATTGGTGAACACGTTGGACACGTGCCACAGCTTGTTCGCCTGCTCGGTCAAGGCACCGACCAGCGCCGGATGCGCGTGGCCCAATACGTTAACGGCAATCCCGCCGGCGAAGTCGATCAGCTCGCGACCAGACTGGTCCCAAACGCGGGAACCGGCGCCACGCACAGGAATGAATGCGGCAGGCGCATAGTTGGGAACCATTACCTGGTCGAAATCGGCGCGTTTTACCGCAGCGTGCTCAACGGACATCGGAGTCTCCTGATGAGAAACACCCGCCTGAAACTGGCGAGCGATGGGGGGATTGTAAGGACAGTTTCGAGCTTGGCCTTGCCGCCAAGCGACAACTTCTTATAGCGCAAAACCCGCTTTTGACCGGGTTTACGGCAATGCGACAAATAGCGTCGCAAAGGCGCAGTTTAAACTGCCGCGCAGGTTAGAGGCAGGGTTACCGGGATTTGATTTCGAGCCGTGTGTCCGCCCGTAATTATGTACCGCACCCTGGCCGTTGCCCTCTGATCTGCTTGGCACTCTTTAGACAGCCAAGGATGAGCACGATGTCATTACCTGAAGGACAACACCCCGCAGCCACACTCAACACCCAGCACTCAGAACACCCAGACAGCCACTATCTCCCCCTCAGAAACGCCGTTCCCGACTGGCTCGCCAAGGCATCATCCGCGAGGCGCCAGGCCCTCAAGCGCACACGACCACAGTTGCTCGACCGCTTGACCACGGCACCGGCCGACCAGCATACCGAGCTCAACGCTCTCAACGCCGCACACTGGAGCGCACAAAATGCTGTGGACCAGGCGCTGGAACGCCTGCAAGACGTCAACAGCTTCGCCGAACCCTTACTCAGGAATGCGCTGAAAACCCGCTTCAACCTGGAGGTGGACGTCAAGAAAACCTTCTTGCGCCTGTATATCCCCGCGACAATCCCCTGGTTCCCGATCAAGTCTGGAGCCGCCCGGACCTGGACGGTTTCGTTACTGGACGCGGCGCTGCACAACTTTGAAAGCAAAGAAACCGAAGCCGACGCCTACGAACCTGACTCAACTTTCATCACTGAACCCTCGGCCACCGGGCAATTCACCATCCTGCCCGAATTCAAGGCAACGATCGGCATCCCGGCATTTACCCGACTGTGCCGGGAACTGGATATTGGCGCCCAGTACAAGACTTACCTCGAAGACAACCTGGGCGTCTCCAACCCGGTTGTGACCACCCTTCTCCAGCCCAAGGTCATCCAGAGCCAGAAAGCCGCACTAATGGCGGCGCTGAAATTTGCACAGATGAACGGCAATATTCAGGCGGATTATTTCCTGTTGATTCAGGGGCTGCTCGAGGGCTTGCAAGGCATGAGGCTGGACGGTGAGACGTTGCTTTGTCACGACCTCAGCATAATGTCCTCCGAGCTCACCGGCATCGTGCTGTTTGCCCCGAACCTTGAGCAGAGCCGCAGGCCGGTGCGAGTGGTGGCCTATGTCCCGGATGATCCCAATCACCCGATCAAGGAGTACCCCTCGACCTCTGACTTCATGCAAGCGCTGACGGAACAACTGCGCGATGCCGACTATCAGACATTCTTCAGCCGGTTCGTTGCCCACGAACATCGAGGCTATTTTTTTGGCAATCTCGCCAATCGGCTCACGCAAGTCACCTGGCATCAACACCAACAAGGCGACCCGCAAGCCTCATGGCGCGAATCCGCCATCGACAATCCCGACCTGCAGTTCTCCGCTACCCCCATCAGGCGCACGCTGTGGCAGCACCTCTACCAGGAAAAACTGAACAAAATCCTCAATGATGCAAGGGTCATCGCCGTATCGACCGCAACAGCCGATCAGAAAGCCCGTTGGGCGCTGTGGGACTCTTTCGTCAACATCGCGACATCGATCCTCGAGATCGCGGTGCTCGTGGTAACCCCCTTCGTACCTTTTGCGGGGGGATTGATGATGGCCTACATGGCCTATCAGTTACTGGACGAGACATTCGAAAGTATCATTGACTGGACCCAAGGCCTGAAAAGTGAAGCCTTTGAGCATTTCATGGGTGTGGTCGAGTCGCTCATCCAACTGGGTACCTTTGCCGTGGGTGGCATGGTCGCGGCGGGCGAATTCCGCACTCTGCTGCCCAAGGAAATTGTTACCTTCATCGATCAATTCCAAACGGTCTCGGCACACGGCGGCAAAACCCGCTACTGGCAACCCGACCTCAGTGCCTACGAGCAGAAAGTCGAGTTGCCAGCAGGCTCGAAGCCTGACGCCCAGGGCATCTATCGGCATCAAGGCAAACGCATTGTGCGCATCGAGGACAAACACTACGCCGTGCAGTCAGCGAGCGACGCGGACAGCCATTACCTGCAACACCCCAACAGACCTGACGCCTATCAGTCACCGCTGAAACACAATGGCTCAGGCGCATGGAAAACCGAGCTTGACCAACCGCTGCATTGGGACAAGACAAAGCTGGCGCGCCGTCTCGGCCACAAGGCTGATGCCTTCACTGATCTTGAACTTGACCAGGCCCTGCACATCAGCAACACCCATGAAGACGTTCTGCGCAAGATGCATGTCCATAGCGAGTCTGAACCGCCCCTGCTGACAGACACCCTTGAACGAATGCGAATTGAAAAAGATATTCAGAACCTGATCAATCAGCTCAACAGCGACGACCCTCTGGAGTATCGCAAAGCCGATCCGCAAGCCCAGTTGCAATTACTGACGAGCTACGGTCTTTGGCCAGAAACAAAAGCGCTACGCTTTCTCAATACAGAGGGAGAGTCGGTCTGGGAATACTCCGCGAAGGAGCACCTGCCAGTCGTACAGATACACGAGGCCCAACTGCGTAATGGCGACTTGCTTAAAACCGTACTGGAGAGCCTTGACCAGAGTGAAATCAAGAGCATATTCGGTGAAAACTTCGGCGATCCGCCAATCAACATCGATGTTCGCGTTGGAAGCCTGAGCAAAAAACTCGGGCAAATCGCCGAAGACAAACGCGCCTCGCTTTTCGAGTCACGCTACAGGGGACAGGAGGCCACACAGCCGCCTCATGTCCAGACAATCATTAAGGCGGCACCGGAACTTCCCCTGAGCGTTGCCCGGGAACTACTGAGCCGGGCCAGCGGCGATGAGCTTAAAGAAATCGATCGCGGGCATCTGCCAAAGCGTCTGGTGGACCTTGCACACCAGGCCAATGAAGAGGTGCGCGTGACACGCGCGTATGAAGGGCTTTATCTGGATTCGCCAGACTCGGCGGACACCAAAACGCTGGCGCTGCGCTCGCTCGAACGATTACCCGGCTGGTCTACCGACGTGCGGATCGACGTTCATGACCAAACCTTTGACGGCCCACAGGTCGACAGCATAGGTGACGTCCAGACCCCAATCCGCAAAGTACTGGTGCTGACCAGCGATGGCCGCTACCAGGCCTACGACGCCGAAGGCCAGGAGCTGTCTGGTGCCACCGACCTTTACTCCGCCACATTGCAAGCCTTGCCGGACGCCCAGCGAAACAGCCTGAACATTCATATTGGCCAAAACACCAAACTGGAGCAGGCAATCCGAGACAACCCCCTGGAACGAACCGAGTTTCGAACAGTCCTTTCACTCCCACCCGCACCCGAACCGATCATTGAAACCCTGCGCTTGCTAGGGGCCGAAGGTTACAGCCGCAGTTCCGGCGGGCAGCCACGCACACTGGAAGATCGAGCGCGGGAGCTTTATCCCAGTCTTTCCCCGGAAGCTATCCAGACCCTGCTTCAACGACTGCAAAGCCACCCCAATGGCCCGCGCGCGGAACTCTCACGCCTGCGCAACGAGTATTACCAACTACAGGATGACCTGCATATCTGGGCCAATAACCCGCCCGCCGTGCACCCGATAACCAACGTTGCACTCAGCGAACAGGAGTTACTGATAGAAACACAAAACCGCCGATTGCTCAGGGAGCAAATACTCCGCTGCTGGCGCCGGGAGACCGCGCTCTTTGATGATGCATTGGGAACCGAGAGCGGGCATGTTTTCGAATTTTCCCAGCCGATCATCGGCGATCTCCCCATCCTGAGCGCCGACTTCAGCCATGTTTCCTCCATTTCGCTCCAGAACAGCGCGAGCGCACACTCCATTGGCCCTTTCCTGGAACGCTTCCCGGGTCTGCGCCGGCTGGGGCTGCGCAACTTTACCCTGCTGGAACTACCGCAGCCGATCAATGCACTGCCGGAACTCGAGGAGCTGGTACTGAGCGATTGCGGCCTTGTACTCACCGCCGAAAGCCAGGCAACACTGTCATCACTGAGCAAGCTTTCCGTTCTGGACCTGTACAACAATCCATTGGGGCTCACACCCAGCCTGGCAGCCATGCCTGAACTGACCTACATCGACCTTTCCAACACCGGAATTTCCAGAATTCCCGATGGACTGGTGAATCACCCTCGCATTCAAACAGCTCTTTTCAATGACAACCAGATCACCGAATTGCCCGCGGCCCTCTTCGATCTTCCCGGCAACATCAGTGAAGGATTTGATTTTGGCAACAACCCACTGTCCCCGATCACCCGTGAACGTGTAAAGATTCACTACAGCCGGACCGAGAAAGACTTTGGGGTCTATGCCGAACAGGCCGATATCGATCGAGCCAAAGCCCTGTACCCCAGCCTGGACAATGAAGAGGCCAGTGATTTCATCTATCGCTTACCCGGAACACTGACAGACGGTCGAGCCGACCTTTCACGTCGCGAGCTTGAGTTCACCAGACTCCGTAACGACCTGAGTCTATGGACGGCCGATGTGCCCGACACCCACACCGTTACTGGCGCCCCCATGACGGCCGACGAGCTGTTTGCCGAGCAGGTAAAAAGAGATGAATTCAAGCAAAAGCTGGAACAGTGCTGGCGCCAGATACCGATCGAGAGCATAGCCGTCAGCGAGTATGGTTTCACCTCACACCTGGCAATCATGGGCGACTTGCCGGTGCTGACAGCGGACTTCGGCCATGTGCCAGAAATGTACCTGACGAGCGTAGGAGACATTGCCCCGCGAATCAGCCGATTCCTGGAAGCTTTTCCGAACCTGGACAGCCTGACCGTGCGCGGATACCAGCTGGACAACATCCCCGATGGCGTCTTCAGAATGAGCAGGCTGACGGCACTGAGCCTGCCTGAGTGCAGCATCACCCTGACTCAGGAAACCGTCGATGCATTGGCGGACATGGATCGTCTTGACCACTTGAATCTGCGGGACAATCCGCTAGGCCTTAGCCCCGACCTCAGCCTGATGACGGATATCTCATCATTGGACCTTAGCCATACAGGCATCACCGAGATCCCTAGAGGAGTGTTGAGCATCAACAGCTGGACGGATGTCGACCTGAGCTACAACGCCATTACCGAGATGCCCATCGAGCTCATGGAGGTCGATCCCGGTGTCGGTGAAAGCTTTGACTTCAGTGGCAATCCATTCACCGAACAAAGCATGCAACGCATCGCCGCTTACTACCACGCAACCGAAAATGACCTGGGGTTCGAGCAAACCGACCTACCCGCCCCCATTGATCCGGCGCCTGTTACAGATATTGAAGCCTGATTACTCCCTATTGGGTCAGGTCATGGGGAGCTCTCGCTCCCTGTGGCCAACCGCGGTCTAGCCGCGTTCCGACGGCACCGACGACAGTTCGAACGGGCTGCTGCTGCGGCGCTGGTTACGGTCTTCACGCGGCGTGGCGCCAAAGAAGTTACGGTAGGCACTGGAGAAATGCGGCCCGGAGGAAAAGCCACAGGACAAGCCGATCTGAATGATCGACTTGCTGGTTTGCATCAACATCTGCCGGGCCTTGTTCAGGCGCAACTCCAGGTAGTACTGGCTCGGCACACGGTTGAGGTACTGCTTGAAAATCCGCTCCAGCTGCCGACGGGATACGCACACATGCTGGGCGATTTCGTCGGTGGTGAGCGGCTCTTCGATGTTGGCTTCCATCAGCAACACGGCTTGCGTGAGTTTCGGATGGCTGGAGCCGAGGCGGTTCTGCAACGGAATGCGCTGACGCTCCCCGCCTTCGCGAATGCGCTCGACCACCAGTTCTTCGGACACCGCACCGGCCAGCTCGGCACCGTGATCACGGGCCAGCACCGCCAGCAACAGGTCGAGCACCGACATCCCGCCGCACGCCGTCAGGCGATCACGATCCCAATCGAACAGATGACTGGTGGCAATGACCTTGGGGAAACGCTCGGCGAAATCGTCCTGCCAACGCCAGTGCACTGCCGCACGGTAACCATCGAGCAATCCGAGCTGAGCCAGGGGATACACCCCGGCCGACAGGCCACCGATCACACAGCCGGCACGCACCAGTTGCTTGAGCGCGCTACTCAGGGCCGGGGTCAATGCGGTCGGCGGCTCATCGGCGAGCAGAAACACCTTCTGGAAGTTTTCCAGCTTGCCGGTCCAGGCCTCGCCGGGCAGTTGCCAGGCTCCTTCGGCCGGCGGTTCGGCCTGCAGGAACACCAACTCGTAAACCACTTCCGGATGCACGCGCTGGGCAACACGCAAGGCCTCCTCGGCCAGCGCCAGCGTCAAGGCTTTAGTGCTGGGCCAAATCAGGAAACCAATTCGATGGGCAGTCATGGCGGGCAATCCGAAACGAAAACAGTGTTAAAAGCCGAAGGCGGCTGCAACCAAATTAGACCATCTGGCGCGCGGTGCGCAGCATGACCTAATTGGGTGCATAACGGGAGCGATTACTTCAGGCTGCCCGAGAGGAATTGCTGCAAGCGTTCGGATTGAGGATTGACCAGCACTTCACGCGGGTTGCCGCTTTCTTCGACAACGCCTTGGTGCAGGAACACCAGTTGGTTCGACACTTCACGGGCAAAGCCCATTTCGTGGGTCACCACCACCATGGTCCGGCCTTCCTGGGCCAGGGCCTGCATGACTTTCAGCACGTCGCCGACCAGCTCAGGGTCCAGCGCCGACGTCGGCTCGTCGAACAGCATCACCTCAGGCTCCATCGCCAGCGCGCGGGCAATCGCCACGCGCTGCTGCTCACCGCCGGACATGTGGCCCGGGTAGGCATCCTTGCGATGGGACACGCCGACCTTGGCCAGGTACATCTCGGCCTTTTCACGAGCGTCAGCCTTGGACATGCCGAGTACGTGCACCGGCGCTTCCATGATGTTTTCCAGCGCAGTCATGTGCGACCACAGGTTGAAATGCTGGAACACCATCGACAGGCGCGAACGCATGCGTTGCAGCTGCTTGGGATCGGCCGCCTTCAGCGCGCCGTCCTTGTTCGCCACCAGCTTGAGCTCTTCATTGTTGAGCAGGATCTTGCCCGCGTGGGGTTGCTCAAGCAGGTTGATGCAACGCAGGAAGGTACTTTTGCCGGAGCCACTGGAGCCGATGATGCTGATCACATCGCCCGCCGCTGCTTTCAGGGACACGCCCTTGAGCACTTCGTGACTGCCATAGCGCTTATGCAGGTCTTGGACTTCAAGTTTGTACATGCTGTCGGTTCTCACAAAAACAGTCAGTCGTTGAGCAAGCGCCCGTGACGCAGCGCTTCGCGCCCCGCCACCTTGGCCAGCCAGAAACCGGGTTGGGCATACCGCAGCCGTTCAACGGCAAACAGCACACCGGCCGTACCAGCACATACCGTGCTGACCCGATCAGCCAAAGGATCGATCACCTCGAAAATCTCGTCACCGGCCTCGACCCACTCACCAGGTTGACGCAAAAAACTCACCACACCGGGGTGCGGTGCAAACAGCAATTCGGTGCCCTCGAACGGCAGGCCTTCGCAGGCTTCATGGGAAGGCTTCGGCCATTCACCACTGATCAGCCCCTGCTCAGCCAGGAACGCCAGAATGCCTTCGGCGTGTGCGCAGGCCGTCGGGCGCCCGGTGTCGGCCTGACCACCCAACTCGAGGGTAGTCGCCAGGCAGGCCAATGGAATCTGTGCATCGGGGAACTGCCGGGACAGGCGTAACCACGGCAGCGAACAGGCCTCGTCAAACGAGCTGCCACCGGAGTCTTCCGCCAGCAGACCGACCCGCACATTCAGGTGCGCGGCCAACGAACGCCAGTGCGGCCAATGCTGTGGCAAGGCGTACATATGCAACGCCGCTTCGGCATCGCAATGCAGGTCCAGCACCACATCCGCCGTACACGCATGAGCGAGCAGCACACGCTGCATGCCCTGCAACTGGCTGCTGGCCGGTGGCAATGCGGCCAACACATCGCCCATGGCCTGACGGATCAGTTGCACATTGGCGTGAGCATCATCCCCCAGGCGCCCTTCCAGCAAGGCAGCCACGGGAGCACTCAGCTCAACGAAATCGCGGTTGAAATTCTTGCCGCTGCCGGCTTCGAAGCGTCCCTGGTGATTGCCTTGCAGCAATTGCCCGAGCCCCAACGGATTGGCCACCGGCACCAGCTCGATCACGCCTTTCAGGGCGCCCTGCGCTTCCAGTTCGGTCAGGCGCTTTTTCAGCTCCCAGGCCGTGCGCATCCCCGGCAGTTCGTCAGCGTGCAGGCTCGCCTGGATATAGGCCTTGCGCTCGCCGCTGCCGAAGCGGAACACCGAAATCCGGCGTTCGCTGCCCAGATGGCTCCACGGCAAAGCGTGATCGATACGTTCCATATCAGTGCTTCCGCGGAGCCAGATAGCCCAGCCAGCGACGCTCGGCGAGCTTGAACAGGCGCACCAGAATGAACGTCAGGCACAGGTAGAAAACACCGGCGGTGATGTAGGCCTCGAACGGCAAGTAGTACTGGGCGTTCACGGTACGCGCGGCACCGGTGATGTCGATCAGGGTCACGATGGACGCCAGACTGGTGGTCTGCAGCATCATGATCACTTCGTTGCTGTACTGCGGCAACGCCCGGCGCAGGGCCGACGGCAGCAGGATGCGCTTGTACATCTTGATGCGCGACATGCCCATGGCCTTGGCCGCTTCGATTTCACCATTGGGCGTGGCCCGCAGGCTGCCGGCAATGATTTCCGCCGTGTAGGCACTGGTATTGATGGCGAACGCCAGGCAGGCACAGAACGTCGCGCTGGACAGCCATGGCCAGAAAATACTCTCACGCACTGCTTCGAACTGCGCCAGACCGTAGTAGATCAGGAACAGCTGCACCAGCATCGGCGTACCGCGAATCACGTAGGTGAAGAGCCAAGCGCTCATGTTGACGATCGGCTGCTTGGAGACACGCATCAACCCCAGCGGCAGCGCCGCCAGCAGGCCGAAAAACAGCGACAGTGCAAGCAGTTTCAGGGTGGTCAGCAGGCCGCCGAGGTAGAGCGGCAGCGCCTCCAAAATGACGTTGTAGTCGAAGATCATAGATCAGCCGCCCTTACGCCTACCGAGTAGCGCTTCTCAAGGTGACGCAATGCCAGCAACGAGACACTGGTGATCACCAGGTACATCGCCGCCACTGCGAGGAAGAAGGTAAAAGGCTCGCGAGTGGCATCCGCCGCCTGCTTGGCCTTGAACATCATGTCTTGCAGACCGACCACCGAAATCAGCGCGGTTGCCTTGGTCAGTACCAGCCAGTTATTGGTAAAGCCAGGAATCGCCAGGCGAATCATCTGCGGCACCAATACCCGGAAAAACACCTGGAAGCTGCTCATGCCGTACGCCATGCCGGCTTCGGCCTGGCCTTTGGGGATAGCCATGAACGCTCCACGGAAGGTTTCCGACAGGTACGCACCAAAGATGAAGCCCAGGGTGCCGATACCGGCCGCCAGTGGATTCAGGTCGATGTAATCGTCGTAGCCAAGCAATGGCGCCACACGATTGAGCAGGTCCTGGCCGCCGTAGAAAATCAGCAGGATCAGCACCAGATCGGGAATCCCGCGGATCACCGTGGAATACAGATCGCCCAGCCAGGCCAGCCAGCGTATCGGCGACAGGCGCAGCGCGACCCCGATCAGACCCAGAACAATGGCCAAGACCATGGACGACAAGGCGAGCTGAAGCGTCAGCCATGCGCCATCGAGGATGACAGCCCCGTAGCCTTTCAACATGTTTCAGGTCCTCGAAAGTTGGGATGAAAAAATGGCGCAAACCTCAGAGCCCCTGCTGCTTGCGCCATTTCGGACTTATCGCTGCGACGTATTACTTGCCGTAAATATCGAAGTCGAAGTACTTGTCCTGGATTTGCTTGTACTTGCCGTTCTCGCGAATGGCGGCGATGGCCGCGTTGATCTTGTCCAGATCAGCCTTGTCGCCCTTGCGCACCGCGATGCCTACGCCGTCACCGAAGTACTTGACGTCGGTGAATGCCGGGCCCACGAACGCGAAACCTTTGCCGGAGTCGGTCTTCAGGAAGCCATCATTCAACAGGGTAGCGTCTGCCACGGTGCCGTCGAGGCGACCGGCAGCCACGTCCAGGTAGATTTCGTTCTGCGAGCCGTAAGGCTTGATTTCAGCCCCCAGTGGCGCCAGGACTTCACGGGCGAAACGCTCGTGGATCGAACCGCGCTGCACACCGATGTTCTTGCCCTTGAGCTCGGTCAGGCCATCGCTGACCTGGGTACCGGCCTTCATGACCAGGCGTGCCGGGGTGTTGTAGTACTTGCTGGTGAAGTCCACGGACTTCTTGCGATCTTCAGTGATCGACATGGAAGACAGGATCGCGTCGATCTTGCGCACCTTGAGTGCCGGGATCAGACCGTCGAACTCTTGCTCGACCCAGACGCACTTGACCTTCATCTCTTCGCACAGGGCGTTGCCGATGTCGTAGTCGAAACCAACGATGCTGCCATCCGGCGCCTTGGACGCGAACGGAGGGTAAGCCGCCTCGATACCAATTTTCAGAGGCTTTTCATCGGCGAACGTTGGCAAAGACAGCACGGACAGTGCCAGGGCGCCAAGAAGCACGAGTTTCTTCATCTTTGGACTCCATCGGTAAAGGGCGAAAACGGCAGAGTGAGCGACAGCCCAATATGCGAATGGGTGAAACGAAATAAACGCTGCTGCGTCCCGGCAATCGCGCGCTGAATTCAACACGGACTACGACGAGCGAGTGATCGGCATTCTAACGACAGGCCCGAGGCCGATATTTCTTCAATGCGACAACATATTACAGAAGCACCGAGAAAGCCGTTCGAGCACATTGACAGCCCTTGATGTTTATGCAAGAGCAAAAGACATTGAACCGATCCATGTTGCAAATAGCGGGCCTATTATTCGCAAACCCTTCTAATCCGGCAAGCGCAGCGTAATGTCTTATTTTTCACACCGCCTGCAAGGGCACTAAAACGGGGTTTGGCGTTTCCCTTTGCCCCGAAATCAGGTGAGCGGTGACACCTTTCAACCCACGGGTAACGCCCGGAAACGCCCGACTGGCAAACCGATATTTATTCGGTCGAGGCTTGGGCGCCTGACACGCCTGCGCCTACACGCCTTACACACTCCCCCCTGCCCGCGCGGGCTCGCCGGCGAACAGCGTTCGGTGCCCCCATGAAAAAACCCCGCCAAGCACAAGGCCTGGCGGGGTTCAGAGACTCAGGAACGGCGTTACGCGACGTTCATGGTCTTGTGGGTATCGATCAGGTGCTGCACCACACCCGGATCAGCCAGGGTGGAGATATCCCCCAGGCCTTCGTACTCGGCGGTGGCGATCTTGCGCAGGATACGGCGCATGATTTTCCCGGAACGGGTTTTCGGCAGGCCCGGCGCCCACTGGATGACATCCGGCGAGGCAATCGGACCGATCTCCTTGCGCACCCAGTTTTTCAGTTCCAGGCGTAGCGCCTCATCCGGCTCTTCACCGCCATTGAGGGTGACGTAGACGTAGATGCCCTGCCCCTTGATGTCATGCGGCACACCGACCACCGCCGCTTCGGCGACCTTCGGGTGAGCGACCATCGCACTTTCGATCTCGGCGGTGCCCATGCGGTGGCCAGAGACGTTGAGCACGTCGTCCACACGACCGGTGATCCACCAGTAGCCATCTTCATCGCGACGAGCGCCGTCACCGGTGAAGTACATGCCGCGGAACGTCTTGAAGTAGGTATCGACAAAACGGTCGTGGTCGCCGTACAACGTACGCGCCTGGCCCGGCCACGAATCAAGAATCACCAGGTTACCCTCTGCCGCCCCTTCGATGATGTTGCCCAGGTTGTCCACCAGTGCCGGCACCACGCCGAAGAACGGCCGCGCCGCGGAACCGGGCTTGAGTGCGTGAGCCCCCGGCAGCGGGCTCATCAGGGTGGCGCCGGTTTCGGTCTGCCACCAGGTGTCGACGATCGGGCAACGGGACTGACCGACGTTCTTGTAGTACCAATCCCAGGCTTCCGGGTTGATCGGCTCACCCACCGAGCCCAACAGGCGCAAGCTGCTGCCGTCGGCGCCTTCGCAAGCTGCCGTGCCCGAGGCCATCATCGCGCGAATGGCGGTCGGTGCGGTGTAGAGGATGTTGACCTTGTGCTTGTCGACGATCTTCGCCACCCGGGTGATGTCCGGGTAGTTCGGCACACCTTCGAACAGCAAGGTGGTCGCGCCATTGGCCAGCGGGCCGTAGACGATATAGGTGTGACCGGTGACCCAGCCGACGTCGGCGGTGCACCAGTAGATTTCACCCGGACGGTAGTCGAACACGCGCTCATGGGTCAGCGCGGCATAGAGCAGGTAGCCACCGGTGGTGTGCTGCACGCCCTTGGGTTTGCCGGTGGAGCCGGAAGTGTAGAGGATGAACAGGGCTTCTTCGGCGCCCATCTCTTTCGGCGCACACACGGTGCCCGCCACTTTCATCAGGTCTTCGAACCAAATGTCGCGATGCTGGTTCCACTTGATGTCGCCACCGGTGCGCTTGCACACGATGACTTTCTGAATGCTGCTGGTTTCCGGATTGGTCAGCGCATCATCGACGTTGGCCTTGAGGGGGATTTTCTTGCCGGCACGCAAGCCTTCGTCTGCGGTAATGACCACTTTGGACCGGCAGTCGATGATGCGACCCGCCAGGGCTTCGGGCGAGAAACCACCGAACACCACCGAGTGAATCGCGCCGATCCGGGTACAGGCCAGCATGGCGACCACGGCTTCGGGGATCATCGGCATGTAGATGGTCACCACGTCGCCGCGATGCACATCCTGGCCGCGCAGGGCGTTGGCAAACTTGCAGACTTGCTCGTGCAGTTCACGGTAAGTGATGTTGCGACTCTCGGAAGGATCATCGCCTTCCCAGATAATCGCGACCTGATCGCCGCGCTCGGCGAGGTGACGGTCCAGGCAGTTGTAGGAAACGTTCAGGGTGCCATCGGCGAACCACTTGATGTCGACATGGTGGTCGTCGAAAGAGGTCTGCTTCACCGTGGTGAAAGGTTTGATCCAGTCGAGGCGCTTGGCTTGTTCGCGCCAGAAGCCGTCCGGGTTGACGACCGACTGCTGGTACATGGCCTTGTAGGTCGCTTCATCAGTCAGGGTGTTGGCCGCAACCTCGGGACGAACGGGATACAGAGAAGCCGCACTCATCTTTCTTACCTCGGTGAAATAGTTGTTTTTGTAGACCTGGGTTGTAGCCCGAGGCGGGCTTATAGAACCATTCGACGATGGTAGTAACAACCCCCTTACAAAACACCGAGGCATGTGCAAACCCCTTGTAAACCGGGGCTGGGACGCCAGTCCCGTTTCACCGCCAACCCCCGAGGTAGCCAGCTTGCCGACGGACGCAACGACGCGCCGCACGGTTTTTATGCACACACATCACCCGCGCCGCTGACGAGAAAGTTTTTCTGATTGTTACAGAATATGCCAACAGTCTTTATCAAAAGCGCACCTATATGTGCGTAACCCAGGCGCCTAAAATCCGCCCTGCCAACAAGGCAATGTGATTAACCACGTTACAGCCCCCACGAAGGCCGTTAATCCAACACCCTGCAATCAAGTTCCACACGCAGCCCTACAACGGCTGCGTGCCCCCACTCGACCTTAGAAAGGTAAATCTGAAATGAAAGCTTTATTGGTTCTGGCCCTCGGCAGTCTGTGCGCAACCGCCATGGCAGACGAGGTCCCGACTGATGTCGCCCGCCATTCGGTCCCGGTAGAGGAATACACTTACTCCACTGACCTGGACATCGCCAAAGTTATCTCCATGAGTGAAGTTCCCAATGTCTGCGAAGTTGTACCGGCGCGCATGGAATATGAAGACTCGAACGGACAACGGCATATCTTGCGCTATAGCGTAATGGGCAACGGCTGCTCTAACGGCTGATCCGCGAAGTGAGCTTCAAGTCTCTCGACTGACGGACCCTGGCCGCAATTCGGTTCACTTGAGGATAGGGCTGCCTATACACACCCGTGGCGAGGGAGCTTGCTCCCGCTGGGCTGCCCAGCAGCCCCAAAAGCGGTCGCCGAGTTTTTTATGAAAGACCGCAGTAACTGTTTTTTTTTTTGGGGGGGGGCTTCGCACCCCAGCGGGAGCAAGCTCCCTCGCCACGGGACTCTCACTCACCTCAAGCTTTTCCTGAATGAACAGCATTGCGGCCTTGACCGGGCTTGGTTACTTGCCCAGGTAACTGGCACACAACCATTACCCGGCGATAAAGCTGACCCGCACCTTCAAGCCACCCTGCGCACCGTCGTGCAAGCTGATTTGCGCCAGGTGCGCCCGGCAGATTTCACCGACAATCGCCAAGCCAAGCCCCGACCCTGCGACCTGCTGATTGCGTCGGTAAAAGCGCTCGAATACCCGGCCACGGTCTTCCAGCGGAATCCCCGGCCCGTCGTCCTCGACCTCAAGTATGGCCGGGGCGCTAACGCGCAAGATCACGTTACCGCCCGACGGGGTATGGGCCAGCGCGTTATCCACCAGGTTGCTCAGCAACTCGTTCAGCAGTGTCGGCTCGCCGCGCAGCCATACCGGCTCGTCAGCCTCCAGCGCCAGCGCGACACCCCGTGCATGGGCCAGCGGCGCCATGGCCATGCCCAACTCGCGAGCCAGTTGACTCAGGTCGAGCAACTGCGCCCCACCTTCGGCAATCGCCCGCGCCCCGTTCTCGACCCGCGCCAGCGACAGCAGCTGGTTGGCCAGGTGAGTCAGGCGATCGGTACCTTGGGCGGCGTCCTCCAGCGTGTTGCGCCAGGTGTGCGGCTCGTTTGCCCGCAGCCCCAACTCAAGACGCGCCTTGAGTGCCGCCAAAGGTGTGCGCAGTTCGTGGGCCGCATCGGCGATAAACTGCGCCTGGCGCTCGAACTGCACACGCAGGCGTTCGGTGAAATGGTTCAGGGCACGCACCAATGGCCACAACTCGCGCTGCACTTGCACCAGCGGCAGCGGTCGCAGGTCATCGGGCTGGCGCTCCTCCACCGCCGTGCGCAAGCGCTCCAGCGGACGCAACGCGGCACTGACGGCGAACCACACCAGCAACAACGCGCCCCCCGCCAGCATCCCCAGACGCAGCAACGTGTCGGCCATCAGACTGCGCGCCATACTGACCCGTGCCTCATCGGTTTCCGCCACGCGGATTTCCGCCATGCCATTCATGTTCGGCTCGGTCACCGCCTTGAGCAGGCTCACCACGCGCACGTTCTGCCCCAGGTAGGTGGCGTTGTAGAAGCGTGCCAACGCCGGGTAGTCATCGGTTCGCGGCGTACCGGGCGGCGGTCCGGGCAGGTTCTCGTAGCCGGAAATCAGCTGCTGGTGAATGTCGTTGACCTGGTAGTAGATCCGCCCGGCGCTGTCGTAGGCAAAGGTGTCCAGCGCCACATAAGGCACATCGGCACTGAGGCTGCCGTCACGCTGGGAAAGCCCGGCGGCAATGGTGCGCGCCGAGGCCAGCAGGGTTCGGTCATAGGCCGTGTCGGCCGCTTCGCGACCGTTCCAGTAAGCACTCAAGCCGCTGGCGATCATCAGCACCACCAGCAACAGCGCCAGGTTCCACAGCAACCCCCAGCGCAGGCTCCTGGGCTTATGCATCGCGGCTTTCCAACAGGTAACCCAAGCCCCTGAAAGTCACGATGGCCACCGAATGGCCGTCGAGCTTTTTACGTAGTCGGTGGACATAGATTTCGATGGCATCGGGGCTGGCCTCTTCATCCAGCCCGAATACCTGGGCGGCCAGTTGCTCCTTGCTCATCACCCGGCCGGGACGGGCAATCAAGGCCTCGAGCACGGCCTGCTCGCGCGAGGTCAGGGTCAGCCATTCACTGCCCAGGGTGAAACGCCGCGTGTCCAGGTCATACACCAACACGCCGCAACGCTGCTGGCGTTCGCCCCCCAGGACGCTACGGCGCAACAGCGCCTTGACCCGCGCTTCCAGCTCGGTCAGTTCGAACGGCTTGGCCAGGTAATCGTCGGCCCCCAGGTTGAGCCCGTGGACCCGATCCTTGACGTCGCTGCGAGCGGTCAGCATCAGCACCGGCAGGTTCTTGCCCCGGCTGCGCAACCGCGCCAGCACCTCGAAACCGTCCATGCGCGGCAGGCCGACATCGAGGATAGCCACCGCATAGTCCTCGCTGCTCAAGGCCAGGTCCGCAGCCACCCCGTCGTGCAGCACATCCACCGTCAACCCCGTGCTCTTGAGCGCCTGGGCGACACTTTCGGCCAACTGCAGATGGTCTTCGACGAGAAGAACACGCATGAATCCTTACCTCATTCCGGGGATGGTCGACACCACTCTTTGGCGCGGAGTTTACAGCCGCATCCGCCGCTGTGAAGCCCGAAAATCGTGAAAGTCTTCTGAAAGGTTAGCGAAAGGTTCGCCCGTTAGAGTCCAGCCACGGACAGTTTCGACTGCCGTATTTTTGAGAGTAGTGAACGAAAAACGCCTCGATGCGTTTTCGCCCCAATAAGAACAATAAATGGAGTGTTTCACGATGCTGTCTACACAGCCTCAGGCTTCTACGCCTGCTCGCTTCTCCCGCCTTGGTACCACCGCCCTCGCCAGTGCCGCCGCCGTTGCCGGCTTTTCGCCTGTCAGTCAGGCTGCCTTCTTCGAAGACAGCAGCGCGACCCTGGAAACCCGCAACATGTACTTCAACCGCGACTTTCGCAGCGGAACCAGCGCCCAGCAATCCAAACGTGACGAGTGGGCCCAGGGCTTCATGCTCAATCTCGAGTCAGGCTACACCGATGGCGCCGTGGGGTTTGGTGTCGACGCACTGGGCATGCTCGGGATCAAGCTCGATTCCAGCCCCGACCGCACCGGTACCGGTTTGCTGCCGGTCCACGATGACGGGCGTGCCGCTGACGAGTACTCGAAACTCGGCCTGACCGGCAAAATGAAAATCTCCGCCACCGAGCTGAAGATCGGCAGCCTGATTCCGGAACTGCCGATCCTCAAGGCCAACGACGGGCGCATCCTGCCGCAGACCTTCGAAGGCGGCATGCTCAGTTCCAAAGAGTTCAAGAGCCTGACCTTCACCGGCGGACGCCTGGAGAAAGCCAAGGACCGCGACAGCACCGACTTCGAGGACATTGCCCTCAACAATAAGAACAGCCGCTTCGCCGGCACCGTACCGGGCACGCATTTCGACTTCGGCGGCGTTGATTACAAGTTCACCGACAAGATCACCGGCAGCTACCACTTCGCGCAACTGGGCGAAGTCTACAACCAGCACTTTCTCGGCCTGATCGCCTCGCAAGCGTTCGGCCCGGGTACGTTCGGCACCGACCTGCGGCTGGCCATCAGCGATGACTCGGGGCAGGCACGCGGCGGAGAAATCGACAACAACTCCCTCAACGGCCTGGTGAGTTATGCCTTGAGCGGGCATAAAATCAGCGCCGGCTACCAGTACATGTCTGGCGACAGCGCATTCCCCTACGTCGACGGTTCCGACCCCTACCTGGTCAACTTCGTACAGATCAACGACTTTGCCGGTGCCGAAGAACGCTCCTGGCAAGCCCGTTACGACTACGACTTCGCCAGCCTGGGGGTTCCCGGCCTGAGCTTCATGAGTCGCTACATCAACGGTGACAACATCAAGCTCAACAACGGTGACACCGGCAAGGAATGGGAACGCAACACCGAGATCAAGTACGTGGTGCAAAGCGGCGCCCTGAAGGACGTTGCCGTGCGCCTGCGCAATGCCACCTATCGCTCGAACTACTCCGCCCGCGACGCTGATGAAGTACGGGTGCTGGTGAGCTATAGCGTTGCCCTTTGGTGATGGACTCAACCCGTAACAACTCCAACACAACAACAACTCCTGTGGAGACGATCGATGAACTTCTCACTGCGTAACGTTACACTCGCCGCCAGTTGCCTGCTGTTCGCCGGCCCCTTGCTCGCCGCCGAATCGAGTGAACCCAAGCGTCCCGAATGCATCGCCCCGGCCTCACCGGGCGGTGGTTTTGACCTGACGTGCAAACTGGCGCAAAGCGCGCTGGTGAACGAAAAGCTGCTGACCAAGCCGATGCGCGTGACCTACATGCCGGGTGGTGTCGGCGCAGTGGCCTACAACGCGGTGGTTGCCCAGCGTCCGGCCGACGCAGGCACTCTGGTCGCCTGGTCCAGCGGTTCGTTGCTGAACCTGGCTCAAGGCAAGTTCGGCCGTTTCGATGAAAGCGCCGTGCGCTGGTTGGCAGCGGTGGGTACCAGCTACGGGGCCATCGCGGTGAGAAGCGATTCTCCTTACAAAACCCTCGACGATCTGGTTCAGGCCCTGAAGAAAGATCCGAGCAAAGTGGTGATCGGTTCCGGCGGCACCGTCGGCAGCCAGGACTGGATGCAAACCGCCTTGATCGCCAAGGCCGCCGGGATCAACCCGCGTGACCTGCGTTACGTGGCGCTCGAAGGCGGCGGCGAAATCGCCACCGCCCTGCTCGGTGGCCACATCCAGGTCGGCAGTACCGACATCTCCGACTCCATGCCACACATCCAGAGCGGTGACATGCGCCTGCTGGCGGTGTTCGCCAACGAGCGTCTGGACGAGCCGGAAATGAAGGATATCCCGACCGCCAAGGAGCAGGGCTACGACATCGTCTGGCCAGTGGTTCGTGGCTTCTACCTGGGGCCAAAAGTCAGCGATGCCGAATACGCCTGGTGGAAAGACGCCTTCGACAAACTGCTGGCCTCCGAAGACTTCGCCAAGCTGCGTGACCAGCGCGAACTGTTCCCGTTCGCCATGACCGGGCCTGAGTTGGACACCTACGTGAAGAAACAGGTCGCCGACTACAAGATGCTGGCCAAAGAGTTCGGCCTGATTCAGTAATCGCCTCTCTGTCTCGTGGCCATGCCCTTGTGCTATCCAGGGTGTGGCCCAGGAGTTTGTCATGCTCTTACAACGTATTTTTGCCTCCACGCTGTTGGTGGCCTGCTTCTGCCTGATCCTGATGGCCTGGCCCTACCAGGCGCCTTTTTCGTACGAGCCGATCGGTCCACGCGCCTTCCCCTTGCTGATGCTCGGACTGATGGGGCTGGCGCTGGTGTACATGGTGTATCGGCCATCTCCCATCAAACACAGCGAAGAAGATCCACCACTGGACCGCGAAACCCTGTTCAAGATCGCCCGTTGCGTGTTGCTGCTGCTGGCGTTCGCCGCCCTGTTCGAACCCTTGGGCTTCATCCTCAGCAGCATCCTGGTCGGCATTCCGATGGCCCGCCTGTACGGCGGCCGCTGGTTGCCCGGCACGGTGATCATCTGCCTGCTGAGCGTGGGCCTGTACCTGCTGTTCGACAAAGTGATGGACGTGCCTCTGCCTCTGGGCCTGCTCGACGTTCTGGAGAACTGAAATGGATACGCTTGGTTATTTGAGCCACGGGTTCGGCGTGGCATTGACCCCCTACAACCTGATCACCGCGTTGAGCGGCACCCTGATCGGCACCATCGTCGGCCTGTTGCCAGGGCTGGGACCCATCAACGGCGTGGCCCTGTTGATCCCGATCGCTTTCGCCCTTGGCCTGCCACCGGAGTCGGCGCTGATCCTGCTGGCGGCGGTGTACCTGGGTTGCGAGTATGGCGGGCGCATCAGCTCGATTCTGCTGAACATTCCTGGCGAAGCTTCGACCGTCATGACCACCCTCGACGGCTACCCGATGGCCCGTCAAGGCATGGCGGGCGTGGCGTTGTCGCTGTCGGCGTGGAGTTCGTTCATCGGTGCATTCATTGCCACCTGCGGCATGGTGGTGTTCGCCCCGATACTGGCCAAATGGGCAATAGCCTTCGGCCCGGCGGAATACTTCGTACTGATGGTGTTCGCCATCGTCTGTCTCGGCGGAATGGCCGGTGACCGACCGCTGAAAACCTTTATTGCGGCCTTGATCGGGCTGTTCCTGTCGACGGTCGGCATCGACGCCAACAGCGGCGTATACCGCTTCACTGGCGACAACATCCACCTTACCGACGGCATTCAGTTCGTGGTGCTGGTACTGGGCCTGTTCTCCATCAGCGAAATCCTGCTGCTGCTGGAAAAAACCCACCGTGGCCAGGAAGCGTTCAAAGCCACCGGCCGGATGATGTTCAACTTCAAGGAAGCCGCCTCGGTATTCTGGGTGAACCTGCGGTGTGGTGTGCTCGGCTTCATCATGGGCGTACTGCCGGGTGCCGGCGCCACACTGGCCAGTGCCGTGGCCTACATGACCGAGAAACGTATCGCCGGACCCAAGGGCAAGTTCGGTCAAGGTGACAAACGTGGCCTCGCCGCCCCGGAAACCGCGATCGGTGCAGAAGCCTGCGGCGCACTGGTCCCGATGCTGACCCTTGGCGTTCCAGGTTCGGGTACCACGGCGGTGATGATCGGTGCGCTGTCGCTGTACAACATCACTCCTGGCCCCCTGTTGTTCCAGCAGCAACCCGACATAGTCTGGGGCCTGATCGCCTCGTTGTTCATCGCCAACGTCATGCTGGTGATCCTCAACATTCCGATGATCCGCATCTTCACCCGTATCCTCGCCGTACCAAACTGGGCGCTGGTGCCCATGATCGCGATCATTACCGCGATCGGCGTTTACGCCGTGCACGCCACCACCTTCGACCTGTTCCTGATGATCGGCATCGGCATCTTCGGCTACATCCTGCGCAAGCTGGACTTCCCATTGTCGCCGGTCCTGCTGGGTTTCATCCTCGGTGGCTTGATGGAGCAGAACCTGCGTCGCGCCTTGTCAATCTCCAACGGTTCACTGGAGATCCTCTGGTCCAGTTCGATCACCGTGGGCGTCTGGGGGCTGATTGTGCTGATGTTGCTGGTGCCGCTGCTGCGCATCTGGCGTAAACGTGCGGTGGCAAGGCGTGTCATCGCCGATGTCTGACCGGTCTTTCAACACCTGGTGGGGAACCCCGCTGGTCGGTCTGCTGGGCGGTTACCTCGCCAGCCAGATCGGCTGGCCACTGCCCTGGATGGTCGGCTCGTTACTGGCGATCATCCTGGTGCGCTGCCTGACCCCCTGGCAATTGGCTGAGATCCCTGGCGGGCGCAAATGCGGCCAGTGGATCGTCGGCATCGGCATTGGCCTGCACTTCACCCCGGTGGTGATGGAGCAGGTCATGAGCCACTTTGGCCTGATCTTTTTTGGCGCCTTGGTCACCAGCCTGTCGGCAGTGGTCGGGGTCTGGTTACTGCGGCGTACCGGTGAAGATCGCGCCACCGCGTTCTTCTCCAGCATGCCGGGCGGTTCCGGTGAGATGGTCAATCTCGGCGCGCGCAACGGCGCCGTGCTCAGTCGCGTGGCGGCAGGGCAAAGTCTTCGCGTGCTGGTGGTGGTGCTCTGCGTACCAGCCGCCTTCAAATACCTGCTGGGCGACGGGGTGCCGTTAACGCACCCGGCCACCGTCGACTGGCGCTGGCTGGCGGTACTGTTCCCGGCGGGCGCCCTGCTCGCCTGGGGCTGGCAGCGCTTGCGCCAGCCCAACCCGTGGCTGTTCGGCCCGTTGCTGGTGAGTGCGGTGGTCAGCATCAGCGGGAACTTGCACATCGGCCTGCCCGATGGCGGTAGCCAGATCGGTCAATGGTTGATTGGCAGCGGCCTGGGCTGTCACTTCAATCGGCAGTTCTTTCGCCGCGCGCCGTCATTCATGGGCCGAACCCTGATCGGCACGGCACTGACCATGTTGATCGCGACATTGGCAGCGTTGGGCCTGAGCGCCCTGACGCAGTTGGACCTGCGCTCGCTGACCCTGGGCATGATGCCCGGTGGTATCGCGGAAATGAGCCTCACCGCCGAAACCTTGCAACTGTCGGTGCCATTGGTGACGGCGATGCAGGTGATGCGGTTGTTGTTCGTGCTGTTTCTGGCGGAGCCATTGTTCAGGCATTGGGACCGGCAGCCGAATTCGGCCTGACTTGATCGTTCCCACGCTCCCGCGGGGAATGCAGCCCGTGACGCTCCGCGTCACATTCCGAAGCGGACGCAGAGCGTCCATTGAGGCGTGACCACGCAGAGCGTGGGAACGATCACTAGACCGTTATACGACTGGCGGCAACCGCCACTCGATCGGTGTTTCACCATTCTGCTCAAGAAACTTGTTGGTGCGACTGAAGTGCCCGCAACCGAGAAAGCCGCGATAGGCGGACAGCGGTGACGGGTGCACCGAGGTCAGGACCAGGTGCTTGGTGGCGTCGATCAGTTTCTGTTTGCTCTGGGCATGCGCGCCCCACAGCAAAAACACCAGATGCGGTTGATGCTCGCTGGCCAGTTCGATGATCCGGTCGGTGAAATGCTGCCAGCCCTTGCCCGCATGGGCGTTGGCAGTGGCGCGCTCCACGGTCATGGTGGTATTGAGCATCAGCACCCCCTGGTCGGCCCAGCTTTGCAGGCAGCCGTGGCTTGGGATGTCGATGTTCAGGTCGCGCTTGAGCTCTTTATAGATGTTCAACAGCGAAGGCGGTGTCGGGATGCCCGGCTGCACCGAGAAGCACAGGCCATGGGCCTGGCCCGGACCGTGATACGGGTCTTGTCCCAGGATGACGACTTTGACCTTGTCCAGCGGCGTAGAGTTGAGCGCATTGAAGATCATCGGCCCTGGCGGATAGATCTCTTTGCCGGCAGCATTTTCCTGCCGCAGAAACTCGCGCAACTCTGCCATGTAGGGCTGGTCGAACTCGGCACGCAGCGCGTCCTTCCAGCCCGGTTCGAGTTTGATACGGTCGTCAGCAGTCATGGTTACATCCACAGTTTCAATCGGGCGAACCCTAGGAAAACCAACCGCGCTTGTCAATTGATCTGACACGGATCCAGCACTTTCCCACGCAACGATCATACTGAATCTTCAAATCAGTCATCGAGGTCAAAATGAACCTGCACTTCGAAGAACTCACCGGCACGGACGGCGCGCGCATCGGCATTGCCAGCCTGGATGCCGAACACACCCTCAATGCCCTCTCGTTGCCGATGATCAGGGCCTTGAGCGACCAACTGGATGCCTGGGCCAAAGAACCTCAGGTCGTTTGCGTGCTGCTGCGCGGCAACGGGGCCAAGGCGTTTTGCGCCGGAGGGGAAGTGCGCGGCCTGGTGGAGGCCTGTCGCGCCCATCCTGGCGAGGTGCCGCCGCTGGCCGCACAATTCTTCGCGGCGGAGTACCGACTGGACTTTCACCTGCACACCTATCCGAAACCGCTGATCTGCTGGGGCCATGGCTACGTGCTCGGCGGCGGCCTGGGCTTGCTGCAAGGTGCCAGCATCCGCATTGTCACCCCCAGCAGCCGCCTGGCCATGCCCGAGATCAGTATCGGCCTATATCCGGACGTCGGCGCCAGTTGGTTCCTGTCACGCCTGCCCGGCAAGCTCGGGCTGTTTCTCGCCCTGACCGGCGCTCACATCAACGGCCGCGATGCCATTGACCTGGACCTGGCCGACCGCTTCCTGCTGGACGAACAACAGGAAGCACTGATCGAAGGCCTGCTGCAGCTCAACTGGCAGGAGCAGACGCCGATGCAGCTCAACAGCCTGCTCAAGGCCTTGCAGCGAGAGGCGCTCGGGCACATGCCCGAAGCGCAATGGCTGCCGCGACGCCAGCAGATCGATGAGTGGCTCGACGTCAGCGACGTCCGCTGCGCCTGGCGGGCGATCAGCCTGTTGCGCGATCACTGTGACGTGCTGCTGGCCCGTGCGGCGAAGCAGCTGCATGAAGGCTGCCCGCTGACCGCTCATCTGGTCTGGGAGCAGATTCGCCGAGCCCGGCACCTGTCATTGGCCGAAGTATTCCAGATGGAATACACCCTGAGCCTCAATTGCTGCCGACACCCGGAATTCAGCGAGGGCGTTCGAGCACGGCTGATTGACAAGGACCAGAAGCCGCACTGGCATTGGCCGGACATCAACGCGATACCCGATACCGTGATCGCGGCGCATTTCCACAAGGTGTGGGAGGGTCGACATCCGCTGGCGGACCTGTCGGATGTTTGAAGTCCCCGGGATAGACAAGCGGCGTTGAATGCGCCGCTTGTTCGTTGCAAGACTCAGCGGTTGCGCCCGCCTCTGTCACCACGACCATCATGGTCGCCATGCCTGCCATGTTCACGCCCGCCATGCCCGCCATCGTTATCCCATTGGCGATGACGCGGGCTGCCGTACTGGTTGCTCCATCCCTGTTGGTGATGGTCGTCCCAGCCACGGTTCGGGTAAGACCGATAAACCGCTCGCGGCGCCTGGTAATAGCGGGGCGATGACTGATAGTAACGGGGAGCCGTCTGGTAGTAACGAGGGGCGACCTGGTAGTAGCGCACTGACGGGTAGTACCGCGTGGATGGGGAGTAATAGCTGCGTGGATAGGTGTAATAACTACGCGGATAAGCGTAATTCGGTCCACCCGCATAGTAAGCCGGTACCGGCGAAGAATAGACCTCTGAGCTGTAGTAGCTGGAACCTCCATCGTAGTAAGGGACGCACGCAGTAAGACTCAAACTCATCGAAGCAATCAGAAGCAGTCGGCGATACATGGCGGCCTCCTGGACCGCGAAAACGCCCTGCCAGCGACGCTGGCCGGCGACAGTCAATTGAACTGACTGACGCAATATCAGACATCGAAATCGGAATCTGGTGCGCCGCCGCAATACGCTGATACATGTCATCCGTCGACTCATTCGCCCCATCTCGACGTAGCCGGCTGGCACATCGAGCCTGCGCAACACTGGCAATCAACAGCAGCGGCGATTGGGCGCAAATACACGCGTTTCCTTTCCACGGTGACGCTAGAATGCGCTGACTGAATCCCTGCCAAGCGGACCGTCGGGCCGCTACACTCTGCAACCCGATGACACCCAAGCCCCCATCATGGGATGTACCGGGCCAGGCACCCCGTACCCAATCGAACCGGCCCACAGATACCTACTCCATTGATGAATAAACCTGACTTTTGCCCGGCCTGTGGCGCCCGCAACGACTGTAGCCTGGCTGACCCACGAACCGCCGACCGGGCCTGCTGGTGCTACGGCGTGACGATCGACTCGGCTGTGCTGCTGGCCCTACCCGCCGGACTGCGCGACCAATCGTGCCTGTGCCCGCGCTGTGCCCGGGTCGAGGCGCAGTTGCAGGCAGCCGGCGCGTCTATCGAGTAAGATGCGCGCCCTTTTCCGATCTGCCGACCGTCATGCGCGTTGACCGTTTTCTCAGCAACCTGCCCCGCTTCAACCGTAAACAGGTGCGCCTGCTGCTGGTGGAACGGCGGATCAAGGTCGACGGGCAGGTGGTCAGCGACCCGCATTTCGAAGTGCGCGAGTTCAGCTGTGTCGAGTGCGACGGCGAGGTGCTGCAAGCCGGCAAACCACCGCGCTACTTCATGCTGCACAAACCCCAGGGCTGCGTCAGCGCCACCCGCGACCCCAAGCACCCGACCGTCCTCGACCTGATCCATGAACCCGACAGGGACGACCTGCACATCGCCGGGCGCCTGGACTTCAACACCACCGGACTGATGCTGATCACCAATGACGGCAGTTGGTCGCGACGCTTGACCCAGCCGCAGACCAAACTGCCGAAGCTCTACTACGTCGAGACCGAGCAGCCGATCACCCCCGACTATGCACGGACCTTCGCCCAAGGTCTGTACTTTGCCTACGAAGACCTGACCACCCAGCCTGCCGAGCTGGTGGTGCTGGCGTCCCGCTGCGCCCGGTTGAGCATTGTTGAAGGCCGTTATCATCAGGTGAAACGGATGTTTGGCCACTTCGACAACAAGGTGTTGCGCTTGCATCGTGAGCAGATGGGCCCATTGGTATTGGACAGCCGGTTAAAACCGGGCGAATACCGCCCACTCACGGCCGCCGAGATTGCCTTGATCTGATCACGGGACCGCCGGGCAAAATTTGTCGAACAATTCACAAACGGCACTTGCGCGATAGCGCTCTCCCTGCTTGAATCAAACCGTCGGCCGAATTGTGACCGGCAAGTCACCTATAACGTCTAAGAAACTTTTTGTCGGCAGAGAGCCTCAAGGCTCCACCTCCCCCGACAGACTGCCCGCCTATAACAACACCCGTCGACCAGACCTCACCGGATCGACATGGGCCCTCAATCTCAGGCGTATGCCTACCTGTCATATATCCCGTGCACACTCAGTTGCGCGCATATACACGCTTGCCAGGAGTCCCAGGACATGAGGCCAGAAATCGCTGTGCTGGATATACAAGGTCAGTATCGGGTTTACACGGAGTTCTATCGCGCAGACGCCGCAGAAAAGACCATTATCTTGGTCAACGGCTCAATGGCCACCACTGCATCGTTTGCACAGACCGTGAAAAACCTGTACCCGCAGTTCAACGTGGTGCTGTACGACCAACCCTACGCGGGCAAATCCAAAGCCCACAACCGACACGAGAAGATGCTCACCAAGGAAGTCGAAGGGCAGATTCTGCTGGAGCTCATCGACCACTTCGCCGCCGAGCATGTGCTGTCGTTTTCGTGGGGCGGAGCCGCCACGCTGCTCGCCCTGGCGCAACGCCCGCGACGGATTGAGAAAGCCGTGGTCAGTTCGTTCTCGCCGGTGATCAACGAGCCGATGCGCGACTACCTCGAGCGAGGGGTCGATTACCTCGGCAACCTGGAACGCGATCGTGTCGGACACCTGGTCAATGACACCATCGGCAAACACCTGCCATCCCTGTTCAAGCGCTTCAACCATCGCCACGTCAGCAGCCTGGCCGAACACGAATACGGGCAGATGCACTTCCACATCAGCCAAGTCCTCAACAGCGACCGGCTGTGCTACCTCAAGGCGGCCAAGCAAATCGATGTACCGGTGCTGTTCATGAACGGCGAATGGGACGAGTACACCGCCGCCAGCGATGCCCAACTGTTCGCCAACCATGTGCAATACAGTACGTTCAGTACTCTCCAGGCCACCGGGCACTTTCTCGACATGGAGCACAAAGCTGCCTGCCGAGACAGCCGCCAGGCACTGCTGGGTTTCCTGAAACCGGCACACCATGAAGGCCGAACGCGTTCCAACTTCATTCAGGACCACCATGCACTGGCCATTTGAAACAACGTCCTCGCGAGCAACCTCGGCCCACAGGTAACCTCATTACCCGCAGGATCGAGGCTTGCTCGTGACAGACCGCAACACGGTTTCAAAACCTGCCCCTCACCCCCATCGCCTGCGCCAAACCGGTCGCCGACGACGTCTTGCCGTGCCGGTAGAAGCCGCGTAACCGCAGATATTGCAAAGAAAAACTTCAGTTTTCCTGCCGCATCTGGTACAAAGTCAACCGCTCTGAGCGGGTGTCGTATAATGGCATTACTCCAGCTTCCCAAGCTGATAACGAGGGTTCGATTCCCTTCACCCGCTCCAATCGAATTTTGTCTCACGTTAAAGTGGTTTTGACGGGGGATGCAGGAATACAAAAAACCGGTCCACGTGGCCGGTTTTTTTGTGGGCGGGATTTGGAGCGCTGCTGCTGCCGAGCGATTTGACAGAAACCTGCCGCTCCCTGAAATAGATGCAAGCCTTCTCCGGAGCCGGACGATCCAGAAAAAGTAAACACGCCCCTCTTTTCTCGCCCCTAGATCTTGACCACGACAGCCGAGCATGATAGCGAGTGCTATACTTCCCTCGGATTGCATGAAGTGTGCAACGTTCCCCATGGGTACAGATACCGACTGCAAATCTCAGTCAACGGTTGCAGGACAGAGGAGGTCTGCAGCAAACACGAGATGGGAGGTGCGCCATGAATCGACACTATTACATCAGTGATAATCTCGACGAACTTGAAACCGTTGAAAATGAATTGGAAGCCGGCGGCATCAATACCGAACAAATTCATGTGCTCAGTGAAGAAGTTGCCGATGTTGAACACCATCACCTCCACGAAGTTAACTCGTTAATGAAACAAGATGCTGTTCACTCTGGCGAGATTGGTGCGGTGATCGGTGTGCCACTCGCGGCGCTGGTCCTGGGTGGCGCCTATTGGATGGGCTGGACCGAATCCGCGGCAGGCTGGGTGCCTTTTATCTTCCTTGCCTTTGTTATTTTTGGCTTCTGCATCTGGGAAGGCGGTTTTTTTGGGTTCCAGGTGCCGAATACTCACTTCCGCAATTTCAAACAGGTGGTCGATGAGGGTAAACATATCTTCTTTGTGGATGTCGAGCCGGATCAGGAGTCGGTATTGGACCGGGTAATCGAACATCATCCAATGCTGAAGATCGCCGGCACGGGCACAGCCGCCCCTCACTGGACAGTCGCCTGGCAGCACAAATGGCATCAGTTCAAGCGAGTGATATCGGGTTAGCCCCTGGGTTTAAGGCCATCCAGAAGTTGTTTATTGGCCAAAGAAAACCACCCGACTGAGGAAAACATACTCCGCCTCGGAGGCCATCAGTCCGACGAGCACCAGTAAACACAACGGTGGCACCAATATGGCGTAGACCATGGCCAACCGTTCCCAGGCCATATGCATGAAGATGGAGACAATCAGACCTGCCTTCAACAACATGAAAGTGATAATCAGGGACCACCTGAGGTAGCCCTGAAAGTGAAAGTAGTCGACCAGATACGACAATGTGCTGAGGACGAATAACAGCCCCCAGATTTTAAGGTACAAACTGATTGGATGTTGCTGACCCTGAGCATGCGCCATCATCCGTGCTCCTCTTCAAAACCATGAACAGTCTCTTGGACCTACCATAAATAAAAGAAAGCAAAGATAAACACCCACACCAAGTCCACGAAGTGCCAATAAAGCCCGGCTATCTCGACGATCTGATAGTTTCCGGAGCGTTCATAATCTCCCCGCAATACTTTCAGCGCCACGATGCTGAGGTAGATGACGCCGATTGACACATGCAGTCCGTGGAACCCGGTAATCATGAAAAAGCTGGCACCAAATTGCGCCGCCCCCATGGGGTTCCCCCAGGGACGCACCCCTTCTGAAATGAGCTTGCTCCATTCAAATGCCTGCATGCCGACGAAGGTCGCACCCAAGGCTGCGGTCGCCAGCATCAGGGCAGTGGTTTTCGCACGATCACGGCGATAGGCGAAATTGACTGCCATGGCCATGGTGCCGCTGCTACTGATCAGCACAAAGGTCATGATGGCGATCAGAATAAGCGGGATTGCTCTACCGCCGATCGTTAATGCGAACACTTCACTGGGGTTCGGCCAAGGGACAGTGATGGTCATGCGTACCGACATGTAGCCGATTAAAAAACAGGTGAATATAAAAGTATCGCTGAGCAGGAATATCCACATCATCGCCTTGCCCCAAGGCACCTGCTTGAAAGCCTCCCTATCCGAGGACCAGTCGCTGGCGATGCCCTGCCATCCCGGTGCAGGCAGCACGCTGGGTGGATCGGATGAACGGGACTCGTCTGGGGCGGGTGGGTGCGATGCCATGGCTTTTCACCTCAGGCCGCAGAATCTGGCGATGGCTTCATAGGTTTCCGGCGTGCTGGTCAGCAGAGCGAATAGCACGAACCAAAGACCCAACAAGTAATGCCAATAGATGGCACAGAGTTCTATGCTGGCGCGAAGTTGCGGCAACGGCACGCGATGCAGGAATTTAGCGACGGTTCTGCTCCAGGCTATCAGCCCGCCCAGCAAGTGAAACCCATGCAGGCCGGTCAACAGGTAGAAGAAACTGTTGGCCGGATTACTGGCGACAAAGTAGCCCCAGGCGACAAACTGCTGCCAGAGCCAGAGTTGCCCCGCCAGAAAGGCAATTGCGAATACGCCCCCCAATGCAAAGCCAATGACCGTTGCATCCAGTCGAGCCTTTCGGGCGGCCATACGCGACCACTGCAGTGCGATGCAACTGAACACCAGAAAAGCCGAATTCAGCCATAGCAGCCATGGATTGGCTAACGGCGCCAAGGGCTCTGTCAGGGGTAGCCAGTCGGCCATTTGTGAGCGGGCGATAAAGGCAATCAGGAACAGAAAGAATAACGAGCTCACCACCACCAGAAACAAGCGCAGGCCTATTCTTGCGGTTCTATCGGCACCCTCGGCAGCCTGAATGCCCTCGGGATCGCGACTCCAACTGCCGCCGGGGTCTGCGCCGTCGGCGTTTCTCAATAGCAGTCTGTTCATGTTTTAACGTCCGCTATTCTGGTTCCGGCACTGAGTTGCCGCATTTGCTCCAGCTCCTCGGCGGAAACCGTTTGCGGAACGAAATCCTGCTCTATCCCCGGCACGCTGTAGTCATAGGCCCAACGATGCACGACCGGCAGCTTCGCGCCCCAGTTACCGTGTTTCGGCGGGGTGTCCGGCGTTTGCCATTCCAGACTGGCTGCGCCCCATGGATTACTGCCTGCGGGCTTGCCTTTAAATACACTCCAGGCCAGGTTGAACACGAACAGCAATTGGGAAATGCCGACGGTCAATGCGACCACCGTAATGAAGGCATTCAAATCTTGCGCCGACTGCGGGATGAACGCGTAGTTTTCATAGGCGTAGTAGCGGCGTGGCATGCCCTGGAAACCCAAGTAGTGCATGGGGAAGAAGATGGCGTAGGTGCCCAGAAAGGTGATCCAGAAATGCAGCTTGCCCAGGGTGTCGTTCAACATGCGCCCGGTGACTTTCGGGAACCAATGATAAATGCCGCCGAACACCACCAGTACCGGTGCGACCCCCATGACCATATGAAAATGGGCGACGACGAAATAGGTGTCCGAGAGCGGAATATCCACGATCACATTGCCGAGAAACAACCCGGTCAGACCGCCGACCAGGAAGGTGACGATAAAGGCCAGGGCAAACAGCATCGGCACGGTCAGATGGATGTCGCCCCGCCACAGGGTCAGCACCCAGTTGTAGACTTTCAGCGCAGTTGGCACCGCGATGATCAAGGTGGTGATGGCGAAGAAAAAACCAAAGTAGGGGTTCATTCCACTGACATACATATGGTGGGCCCACACCACAAAACTGAGCACGCCAATCGCGATAATGGCCCACACCATCATTCGGTAGCCGAAGATATTTTTACGCGCATGCGTGCTGATCAAGTCGGAGACCAGACCAAACGCGGGAAGAGCAACGATGTAGACTTCCGGGTGGCCGAAGAACCAGAACAGATGCTGGAACAATATCGGGCTGCCACCCTGGTGATCGAGCTGCTGCCCCAGCGAGATGATCGCCGGCATGAAGAAGCTGGTACCCAACAGCTTGTCGAACAGCATCATGACCGCGCTGACAAACAACGCCGGGAAGGCTAGCAAGGCCATGATCGAGGCCATGAAGATGCCCCATACGGAGAGCGGCATGCGAAACAACGTCATGCCATGCGTGCGTGCCTGCAACACCGTGGTGACGTAGTTCAACCCGCCCATGGTGGCGGCGACAATAAAAATCGCCAGTGAGACGAGCATCAGCACGATGCCCCACTCGACCCCTGGTGTCCCCTGAGTAATGGACTGTGGCGGATAGAGCGTCCAGCCCGAACCGGTGGGGCCGCCAGGGACAAAAAAACTGGCGAGCAACACCAGTACCGCTACTAGATAGAACCAGTAACTGAGCATGTTGACATAGGGGAAGACCATGTCGCGGGCGCCCACCATCAGTGGGATCAGATAGTTGCCGAAGCCACCCAGAAACAAGGCCGTCAGCAAATAAATGACCATGATCATGCCGTGCATGGTCATCGCCTGATAGTAAGCACTGGCGTCCATGAACGCCAAACTGCCGGGGAAGCCTATCTGCATGCGCATCAAGCCGGACAACACCACGGCGATAAGACCCACGAACAGAGCCGTCAAGGAATATTGAATGGCTATGACCTTGTGGTCCTGACTCCAGATATATTTGGTCAGGAAGCTTTTAGGTTCGTGCAGTCCAGCTGTTTCGGCTTGATCCGTATAGGCCATCACGTCATCCTCCTGCCGAAGTTTCGGTGTATTTCTGGCTCCTTTACGGCTCCTTTCCTGGCTCCGCCTTGCTCGCATCAGCGTCGGTATTCGCTTTGGATTTGATAAAAGCGATCAGTGCGTTCAACTCCTTATCACTCGGAGCAAAGGTCGGCATGACGGCTGCATAGCCCTTGACGATTTTGGCGCCGGGATTAACAACCGAATCCTTTATATAGCTCTCATCGGCCTTTATCGTCGTGCCGTCGGCAAGGGTTACTGCCTTGCCATACAGGCCCTGCCAGCTGGGGCCGACGCCCTTACTGCCATCGACACTGTGGCAGACCACGCAGCCAAGCGACTCGGCAAGCCGCTGTCCCTGCACCGCCAAGTCTTCACCTGGGCCCGACGCTTCACCAGTAGAAAGCTCATCGTCTTGCCGCGCAGCACCCAGTGATTTGATCAAGGCGACGAGAGCACCCAGTTCATCGTCATTGAGAGTATAGGCCACCATAATCGGCGGGTAGCCTTGTACCAGTCGGGCCTTCGGATCGAGGATCGACTCTTTCAGGTAGGCCTCATCGACCAGCACATGGGTGCCATCGGCAAGCTGTTCCGTGCGGCCATACAGCCCCTTCCATCCCGGGCCGAGACTGGCGCTGCCATCCTGGCTATGGCAGGCACCGCAGCCGTATGTTTCGACCAACTGGCGGCCTTTTTCCAGCACGTTGTCCCGACTGGGCTTGGCCGCTGTCGTTAATGTCTGCGCAAACGTCGGTTGGCTGTTCAGCCATTGAACGAAGGCATCCCGTTCTTCCACGATCATATGGCCACGCATGTTGTAATGACCAAGACCACAATACTCAGCGCAAAGGACTTCATATTTCCCGGTTTTAGTTGGCGTAAACCAAAAGTGCGACACCATCCCCGGCACCATATCCATCTTGCTGCGAATTTGCGGCACATAGAAATTGTGCAGCACATCTTTAGAGCGCAGTAAAACTTTCACCGGTTGATCGAGCGGAAGGCGAACTTCATTGTTTTTTATCAGTACATCGTCCTGCCCGGCAGGATCCTTGGGATCTAGACCGAAGGGATTGGCGGAATCCACAAACTTAATATCCGACCGGCCCAGTTTCCCGTCCTGGCCGGGAAAACGAAAGGCCCACTGCCACTGCTGGGCGACCACTTCAAGTTCATACGCATTTTTCGGCACCCGGATGAAATCGTTGTAAACAACCAGACCCGGCGCCAACATCGCGGCAATACCTACCGAGGTGACGACAATCAACCATAATTCCAGTTTTTTACTTTCTGGCTGGTAGTGTGCCCTGGCACCCTCCTTGTGACGATAACGCATCACGGCGACCGCCATAAATACCGTGATGGCAATGAAAAATATTCCACTAATGATCAGGGTGATGAACAGGGTGGTGTCTATTGACCCCCAGTTGGAAGCTGCCGGTGTCGCCTGCCAAGGCGCTAATATATGGAATAGCACTGATGCAATAACGATTAGTATCAAGATAATTGCTATTGCCATTTCCTCTTCATCCTATTCCTGTTGTTCATTGGTTATGCAAAAGCATCGCCGCTGACGTCCAAGCAGGGCAGACAAACACCACCCATCCGGGCGGTAAAGTCAGTAAGGAGTATAGAGCCATCGGGTTGTACCGTGAGGTTGGCAAGCGAGGCCCGGCTACCCGCTATACTGAATCTCTGATGACGGACGGCAGAGATCGGCCAGAAGCGGCCCCAAAGGACGAACCCTGCCCTTGTGTGGTCATCAAACATAAGTGATGGCATTGAGCAGGGACGATCGCTACAGAGTCCAGCAATCCACATGGGAGGTTTCGTCATGAGTGCCCTGACGATCGAAGGCTGGTGCAAAACCAGCGGAGCCCAAAAGTCCACCCCGATGGGGGAAGTCCATTTCTACGTCGATGGGCCTCTCCATCTCCGCCTGGAGGAGGCCGAAGAGCGCCTGCAGAAGACCCACGAGCCTGAAGCCATGGTCGATGTCGATATGGACACGATGGAGTTGATCATGCCCGAGGGCTACGCCCCCTTGTCCGACTGTCAAATGCGCGTCTATTTGCACGACGAACGCGGTCAGTTTCACCTGGTCGGGCACCGTGCGAGCGATGGCAGCTTGATCTATACCAACGCGGTGTTGATTGATCAGTTGCTTGAGTAACGACTACGCGATTCTCGGCATCGGTTTTCTCTGTGGAGTAGTGCGGTGCTGAAAACTCACCGTTTAAAAAGAGTCAGTCAATGACTCTTTGGGTTCAGGCTGTGTAAAAACGCGGGCCCCGTCCCGATCCTGACAGTCAAACCTGCTCTGAAACGTTTTTACACAGCCTCCTCCGTGATCGTTTTTTACGCTTGTGATTTCTCATTTCAACAGTCCTTCCGAGCGAATCGAACCATCCGGCAATACTTGCGTCCCCTTCCCCGACCGCCATGCCTCGCTGCGATTCCTACACTGATCCCTACCATTCATCACTTGGACCGCCAAGCCTGGTGGTTATAGTGTTGATAACAAAGTTTCAGTAGGTATAGTAACTACCTACACAGCACAGGGACGTGATGTGAATAGCCGATACTTGATCGCCCAAATCGTCGCAGACGGCTGGTACCTGGTACGGGTCAGGGGCAGTCACCACCACTTCAAGCATCCAGCCAAGCCTGGACTGGTGACTGTTCCACATCCGAAAAAGGACTTATTGACCAAGACGGCCGTGAGCATCCTGCAACAGGCCTTGCTGTACTGAATCGGCGCATGGCAACCAGAGGACAACGAACATGCTTTACCCGATTGCGATTTCAATGGGCGATGACACACACGCCTGGGGCGTTGAAGTGCCGGATATTCCGGGGTGCTTCTCGGCCGGTGACGACCTGGACGATGCCATCGCCATGGCACGGGAGGCCATCGAGGGTCACTTCGAGATTCTGGCCGAAGACGGCTCGGCGATTCCGCCGGCCAACAAAGTCACCCTGCATGCGGCCAATCCGCAATACGCCGGTGTCACCTGGGCACTGGTGGACATCGACGTCACCAAGTACCTGGGCAAGGCGCAGAAACTCAACATCACCCTGCCCGGTTATCTGCTGACCCGTATCGACGAATACGTGCTGCATCACCCGGAAGAAAAGAGCCGCTCCGGCTTTCTGGCCTCGGCGGCGTTGAAGGTGTTGCAACAGGGCTGATCGCCCTTAGCGGGTCGCGACGATGAAGACGCGCGGGAATGGCAACAACACCGAGCCATCGGCCAGTTCCGGGAAGAAGGGCTCGATTGCCTCCAGGTACTGCGCCAGGTACCGGTGTTTCTCCGCCTCGCCAAGCGGTTCCAGAAACGGTCGCAGACCACTGCCCTTGAACCACTCGACCACCGCCGCCGGGCCACCCGCCAGCGGGTGATGGTAGGTAGTGCGCCACACATCGACTCGCGAGCTGCAGGTACAGAGCATCTGGTAGTAGGTCGTGGCATCGTCCAGGGTCGTGCGCTGTCCGGCGATGTCCGCCAGCTTGCCCGCCCATGGGCCGTTGGCGGCGACTTCGCGCATCATGCGGTGCGCGGGTTGCTCGAGGTTGTCGGGCATCTGGATCGCCAGGCTGCCACCGGGCGCGAGCTTGGCCACCAGCGATGGCAGCAACGTGGCGTGGTCGGGCAACCACTGGAGCACCGCGTTGGCGAAGATCACATCGAACGGGCCAGGCTCGTTCCAGGTCGCGATATCCGTGGTGTCAAAACGCACACTCGGCAAGCGCTTGCGGGCGGACTCAATCATGTCGGCAGAACTGTCGATGCCACGGACCGAAGCGTCGGCAAAACGCTGCACCAGCAACTCGGTGGAGTTACCAGGGCCGCAACCGATGTCGATCACCGAACGCGCATCCCGGTTGGGGATTGCAGCCAGCAGATCACGCGCCGGGCGCGTGCGCTCATCTTCGAAAGCCACGTACTGTTTGGCGGACCAACTCATCGCATACTCCTGTAACCGATCAGGACGGGAGCGACCTGCCAGGCTCAGCCTTTCGCTCGCGGGACGTCAGTAAGCGACGGCCCCGGCAACTTCGTCAAGCTGCAGTAACCGGTTGAAACATCTGCGCCATGCAACCGACGACAAGCCAAATGCCTACAAAAGTCCGTTCTGAATGCAGCTTTTTTTATCGCAAACCAGAAAAAAATCGACCACTCGTCGAGCTGTACACCCTCTGTTTTGACAGCATCAAGTGGGCACCTATAGTGCAGACGCGGCCTGTTGGAAGGAACCCTGGCCGTCACTTTTGTAGGTAAGGAGCCAGGCCAGCTCGTGCCCTGTGATCGGTGGGTTCCAGTAGTAGCGCTTACGACAGCCGCAAGGCTAGCAAGCGATATGGTGTCTGACAGAGGTCAGGCGCTCACTATGAACAAGGAGCTTTACTATGTCTCGAGTCACGGATGTGCTTGTTTCAATCGATACTGAAACCATTCTGAAAAACTACCCGAGCATCAGCAAAAACCCCGCAGCGCCAACGATGATCGATGTCAATCACGTATACATGGTTACCAATCAGAACAACGTGATCAATGGCCAAGCGGGTGGTGAACTCAACCTGAAGGCCCAGGTGGGTGACCTGATTCGCTGGCGCGAAACCAGCCTGTCGCAGAGCTTTGAAACGGCGGTCATTTTCTACAAGTTCATCGGCAACGTGGGTAACGAGCTGATCTCCACCCCAGTCCCACGCAAGGCCACGGCCTGCGTTGCGGTACCCAACACCAGCAACCCGTCAGTGCCCAGCTGCCAGAAAGTCGATAACTACTACTGGTCATCGGAAACACTGGCATGCGGCAGCGTGACCTATCACTTCAACTTCCTGATCGTGGACCGCGACTGCAAGATTGTCGGTTGCTGTTCGTGGGATCCGTTCATCACCATCCGCAACTGATCCGGGCGGCCCCTTGGCAACAAGGGGTCACACCCTCGTCGCTCGCCCTGACAAGAACGGAATGTCCTACAAAGGTCGAAGCGGTGACCGTATTTCCCTACATCATGAAAGGAATCCGTGATGTCCACAGATACTTGCGCAACCTCGCCACTCCCACTTGAGCAAGCGACCAATCTGCTACTGATCATCGACGCTGAAACCCTGCTGACTCATTACTCCCAGCCAAGCCTCGATCCACAGCGTCCGACCATGATTGAGGACGGTTTTATTTTCAGCGTGGGCGCTAGCAGCTCCGGCCATGAACTGATCATCCCCCTCTCAGGCACCCTCCACCTGCGCGGTCGCACCGTGGGTCTGCATGCCGAACACAGCGTGGTGCTTTACAACCTTACCGTGGGTAATGCTGGCGTGCTCGAACCACCGCAACTGGTGGTGCACAGCCAGTTGCCCCTGCCCGCACCCAACCCCGAAATCCCCACCGAACCGCTGACCGGAAAAGCCAACGATCACTATTGGCGCTGCCCCCCATTGAGTCCGGGTGTCGAGCGCTGCGAACTGAGTTTCATGCTGGTGGACAGCAACTGTGAGGTGCTGGGGCACTTCGGCTGGGAGGTTGAGGTGACGGTGTCGGGCTGAATGCCGGGACTGCAAGCGACGGGAGGCGCCAAGAATGCGCAGCCGCGACCAGGGCGAAGACGGAACGATCCCTCTGGAAAGCACACCGGCTGCTGACGGGCGCAGCAGTACTCGAATCAATGCCAACGCGTATTAACGGTTCGCCCGCAAGGCCCTGGCCAACTCCAGGTGATGTTCAAGCCTTGGCAAGGTTTCTTCGACGAAGGCCTTGATCTCCGGCACGTCGGTGGTGCTCGCTTCTTGTTGCAGGTGTTCGATGGTGTGCTCGGTGGTTTTCACCTGGCTGGCGGTGTAGGCCGAATCGAACGACTCGCCGTCCTGGATGTGCGGTATCAGGGCTTTGGCCTTGCTCATGACCTCTTCCCGCGACGCCACCGGCAGGTCGAGTTTCCTGGCTATTTTCGCCAGGTGCTGGTTGGCCGTGGTGCGGTCGTTGATCACCACAATGGTGTAGTCCTTGATCGCCTTGGACTCGGTTTTCTGGTGCGCCATACGGCTGGTTTCAATATCCGCCATGCCCTGGGCCGAGGCCTCGTTGATGAAGTCGACCGGGGATTCGGCCAATGCATTGCTGGCACCACCCCCCAGTAACGCCGCAAGTGTGAGGGTCGATAGTCGGCTGGCCACCGTGATCATGGTCACGCCCTCCTGGAACAGACAAATGAGTGCAGCGGGTGTCCCCACTTGTCTTCAGAAGGCAAAACAAGGCAAAGGTTTAGCCAATCGTCACTGCCAGCGACGAACGGCGCGACGAGCCCCGCTCAGGCGCGATCCAGGCGCTCGCTCAAGCGTTTGGCGGCGTACATGGCTTCGTCGGCATGCTTGAACAGTTGCTTCTCTTCGGTGCCGTGCTCGGGGTACAGCGCCACGCCAATGCTCGGCAGGATGTTCAGGCTATGGCTGTCCAGGCGCATGGGTTGAGCCAGCACCTGACGGATCTTGATCGCCACCCGCGAGGCATCTTCAGCGGCCTGGACACTGTCGAGCAGTACGACGAATTCATCGCCGCCAATGCGCGCCACGGTGTCAGACTCACGTACACAGCCTTGCAGCCGATTGGCCACCGCTTGTAGCAACATGTCGCCAATGCCATGGCCGTAGGTGTCGTTGACCTGCTTGAAGTCATCCAGGTCGACGTACAGCAGCGCCATGCGCCCCAGGTCCCGCTTGGCTTTGCCCAAGGCCGAGGCCAGGCGCTCGCGCAGCAACTCGCGGTTGGGCAAACGGGTCAGGTGGTCGTGCTGGGCCATGTATTGCAGACGGCTGTGCAACTGCTTGCGCTCAATGGCCGCCGCGACTTGGGCGCAGACGTACTGCAGCAGTTCCTTGTCGCGCTCGGTGTAGTGCACGTCACCCGGCATGCTTTTGACGATCAAGGCACCAATGGTGCCTTTTTGCGAGTTCAGGGGCACACCCAGCCAGCACGGAGAGTCCTGATCACCGACGACGCCGGAACAACCGGACACTGTAAATGGCTGCTCGGGTGTCACCAGCACCGGTTGCCCGGTGCGGATCACCTCGGCGCACAGCCTCCCGGTCACACTGAACTCGGGATCACACTCGTGATGGTCGACATGGTAGGGAAAGTTCAGTTGTTCGCAGTGCTCGTCATAGAGCGCCACCGAAAAGTTCAGCGCCGGCAACCACTCGCCGATCAACTGGTGAATTCGCTTGAACAGCGCCAGCAGATCCTCGGCGGCGTGGGCGGCTTCGGAAATTGCATACAAGGCTGCCTGCCGGGACTCGGCCAGCTTGCGCTCGGTGATGTCGCGGGCCACGGCGATGCGCAATTGATCGACCTCGGACCAGCGCGCCGACCACATGATATGCACCACCTGGCCGTCCTTGCGCAGGTAGCGGTTCTCGAAGTTGGGGTTCGGTTGGCCGCGCATGATTTCCCGGGCAGCGTCCAGGGTCCGCTGACGGTCGGCCGGGTGCACCATCTCGATCATCTGCTGGCCGATCAGCTCGTCCTGGGTGTAACCGAACACTTGCTCGCAGGAAGCACTGACAAAGACAAAGCGTCCCTGGCGGTCGACGGCACATACGACGTCGAGCAGCAGATCGATGTAACTGGCCAGCGGTGCGGAATTTCTGGTGGTCATGTTGGATGGATACTGTCCAAAAATGCAGCTATGAGTATCAGTCCATGGACCTGGCAATCCCTGAGCACGGGTGCCTTGTTACAACTGACGCAGCCTTGCGTGCAGCTTCAAGTCTTGTTTGCCAGCAGGCCCGGCACCGCGTGCAGCAGGGCATTGATGGCGAAACCGATGAACATTACCCCGCAAATCCGGGTGATTGCCAGCTCATGACGCTGATACAGCGAGCGCACCCGACGAGCGCCCACGACCCCGATCAGAATAGCGTATGCAGCGACACCGCCAAGGAAGCTCAGCGCGATCAGCCACGGCAGCATTGACCAGTGCAGCAGCTCGGCGCGGCTGGACAGCAATGCGGTAAAAGTCGCCACGGCCACCGGGTACGCCTTGGGATTGGTCAGGCCGAACATGATCCCGTGCCAGAACGGCTGGCGTGCCGGTCCTTGCTCCGTGCCTCCGCTGCCGGGGCGGCTGCGGATCGCCCGCACGCCCAGCCAGAACAGATACAGGCCACTGAGCACCCCGAGCACGTCAAACGCGCTGCTGCCGATTTCCCGCGCACCGACAATGGCGATCAACGCCGTGCTGCACCAGACCACATCGCCCAACAGGTGACCACAGAGAAACCCCGCGCCCGCGCGCCGGCCTCGGGCCGCGCCAATCCCGAAAACCGCGAGCACACCCGGCCCCGGCGTGATGCCGTAGATAAAACCCGAGGCAAGTACGGCGAACAACAATGAAGACGTCATCGGTTAACACTCCCTGTAAGGCCATCCAGGCCATGACGGCGTGCTGGAATGCGCTTTTTTATCACAAGCCCGGGCGCTGCCTGTAACCATAAAAATTCAGAAGGTCATGACCTGAAGTCATACCTCACCCGCCGCGTCGATGCCGGGCGTTACGCTGTGAAGATCTTCATCCCGGCATAGGGCCGCTGGCGACAGGCCTCAAGCCGTGATGCCAGGTCACCGACGTGGGCTTCAAGCTGATGCCCGTCGGGGTCCAGGAAATAGAACGACTCGCCTTCGCTGCGGTTATCTCGCCACTCTGGCACAGCGGCTGTTCGCAAGCGTGCGACAAACGCCGGGAAATCGTCGGCACCCAGGCTGAAGGCGTAATGGGTGTAATCGACAGCGGCGCCAGGCGCACGCCTGGGGTCGAGCGACAGGCACAACCACAACCCTGGCAACGACAGATAGGCACCGTTGTCCCAGGTGGCATCGAGGCGCAGCTGCAGCAGGCCATGATAAAACGCCACGCTGCGCTCCAGGTCAGTGACCGCCAGGGTCAGGTGGTTGAGGCCGTGGAGCATGCTGGGTACCTCGGAGTGATGTTTTGAATCAAAGCACTGGGTGCAACAGACGAGCGGGACTAGCTCCGCCCCCCTGACTGCAATGTAGTATGTTGTATTACAAACCACTACATCGAGACAGCTATGTCCGTCATGTCTTTGCGCCTGCCAGACGAAATCGCCGACACCCTCGCCAGCCTGGCCAAAGCGACAGGTCGGAGTAAATCTTTCCTGGCCGTCGATGCGCTCCGTGAGTACCTGGCTCGAGAAACCTGGCAAATCGAAGAAATCCAGCACGCGTTGAAAGAGGCTGATGCCGGAGACTTTGCCAGTGATGAAGAAGTCAGCGCCCTCACCGACAAGTGGACCGGTAATGCGCGTTGAGTGGCTGAGAACCGCACTCAAAAATATTGATGACGAAGCCACTTACCTTGCCTTGGAAAATCCGAAGGCGGCAACCGACTTCGTCAACGCCATCTTCGCCAGTGTCGAGCAGCTCTCCCGATTTCCGGCCATGGGCCGTGAGGGCCGCCTGCCCGGCACTCGAGAGTGGGTGCTACCCGACCACCCCTACCTCATCCCTTATCGTGTTCGCCAAGGCAAGCTTCAAGTACTACGCGTGTTCCATACCCGTCGCTTACCGCCCGGAGCATGGTAGGTCACGGTCAGTGTCATAGACCCTGCAACTCCTTGGGAACCACATACTGCCGACCGTCATAGCGCAGTGTCGTCAGCACTGTCTTACCCACCGTTTCCTTGTATTCACAGTCATCGTTCCCCACCAGGTTCTGCGTGTCGGTGGTCACCGACCTGACGATCAGGTCGGCAAAGCCATGGCTGCTGGTCTTGGCCATGTCCAGGGTGCGTTTGGTGTGGCTGAATTCGCCGGCGCAGTTGGTATCCCACTCGCCGTTGCCGGATTCGATCACCAACTGCTCAAGGACCGGGCGCAACACGTTGCCTTCGCGCACATACAGCGACAGGACGGCTTGCTCGAAGGGATTGGCACGCGATGAACCGGTGAAGCCGGCACGCACGCCGAATGCCCGCAGATCGGAGGTGAGTTTATAGCGCGCGGTGTCGATGCTCAGCCCATCGAAGCGCACGGCATCGGAGCTGTACACCGACGCCTGGGCGTAACGGGCCAGCGGCTTGCCGTCGACGTTGGACATCACGGCCAGTTTCAGGTCGTACATGCCCATGCCATCCGGCGCATCGCTGAGGGTGGGGTCCGGCTCGATCTGCGACAGCGCGGTGATGGTCTGGCCATCGTAGGCCGGCCAGTCCTTGCACACCGAGTAGCCCGGCACGCCCTCGGGCAACAACGGTTTTTCACATTCGGCATAGGCCTGGGTTGCGCTCAGCGCGCCACTCATGGCCACGCAGCCCAGCCAGCGGTATTTCAAGGTCATTCCGTGTTCCTTGTGTACGTATGAATCAAACAGTCAGCCGTGCACTATCGCCTGCCCGACCTGTCGATTCAACCAGTTCAACGCCGGGTCACCTCCCCGGCGGCCATGCCAGGCGAGCACGAAGGTGAATGGGGGGATGTGAAACGGGGGCGGCAGGATCACCAATTGCGACTGATCGATCCCCTGCAGGCCACGGGCGGCGACGGTGAGGATAAGGTCCGTTGCGCGAATCAATTGCGGGGCCACACTCCAGTGCGGCAGGCTGACGGTGACGTGGCGACGCTCGCCAAGGGTGGTCAGCGCGCGCTCGATTTCCGGGGTGCCGCTGCCACGCATTTCCAGCAGGACATGGGGTCGGGCGAGATAGCTCGGCAGGTCGAGCGTGCCGCTGGCCGGCAAGCTGTCGCGATCCACCAGGCAGGCAAACCGTTCCTCGAACAGTGGCGTTGAGCGCAACTCGTTGGGCAGTTCGGGAAACACCCCGGCGGCCAGGTCGATATCGCCGTTGAGCACACCTTCCAGCATGCCTTCGCGACTGGCGTGGCTGATTTGCAGGTCGATGCCCGGCGCCTCACGGCGCAAGGTACGGATCAGCCCCGGCAGGACAAGGGCCGCGCCGTAGTCGGACATCGCCAGGCGGAACCTGCGTTTGGCTGACGCGGGGTCAAAGGCGTTGGGCGCCAGCAACGCCTGGACCTTCGACAGCGCTTCACGCAGTGGCGCTGCCAGTTCCAGCGCACGCGGGGTGGCGACCAGCCCGGCACCGGCACGCACCAGCAAGGGATCACCCAGCATGTCACGCAGCCGCGCCAGCGCGTGGCTGACCGCCGGCTGACTGAGATGAAGGCGCTCAGCCGCGCGCGTCACGTGCTGCTCGTTGAGCAAAGCGTCGAGGATCACCAGCAGGTTCAAATCGATACGGCGTAGATCATTCATCCGATGCATGTTCTGGATAGCTATTTGGAATTTAAATCTGCGCGACGAATACCTTAGAGTCCAGCAAAACCTGTTGGAGAAACCTCATGAGTACCCTGCATTGGGCCGGGCTGTTGCTACTGGCGGTGATCGCCGGCGCCGTGGTGCCCTTTCAAAGCGCGATCAACGCCAATCTCAGTCGCGGCCTCGGCCATCCCTTGTGGGCGACCCTTGCATCGTTGCTGGTGAGTATCGCGGTGTTGTTGCCAGTGATCATCGCCCTGCGTTTGCCGCTACCGTCCCTGGGGTTCATCAGCAAGGCGCCCCTGTGGATGTGGGCCGGCGGTGCCTTCGGTGTGTGCTTCATTGCCCTGGCCTTGATGCTGCTTCCAAAACTGGGGGCATCCGGGTTCATTGCCCTGGCGCTGAGCGGGCAAGTGGTGGCGTCGCTGGCGCTGGATCACTTCGGATTGTTCGGGCTGGTGGAACGGCATCTGACCCTGCCGAAGCTGCTCGGCGCGGCCATGCTGATTGCCGGGGTGGTGTTGATTCAATTCAGCACCAGCCCCGCCAGAGCCCTGCTGCCGGACCCGTGATTCAGCCCCCTGCTCCACGGTCCCGGCGTAAACCGCTACGGGCGCCAGCCTGGCCACTGGCGCTGATGAGCGTGGCCCTGGCGGTGACAGCCGTGGACTGCGCCGTCAGAAGGCGTTGCGGAAAATCTCTTCGATCTGCCGCTGATCCGCCGCCCGTGGATTGGTCAGGCCACAGGCATCTTTCAGCGCGTTGGCGGCGAGAAGCGGGACGTCTTGCAGCTTGGCCCCAAGGTCGCGCAAGCCGGCTGGAATCTCCACGTCCCGGGCCAATTCACGGATCGCCGCGATAGCCGCCGCAGCCCCCTCCTGCGGGTTGAAACCACGGGTATCGACACCCAGCGCATGGGCCACCACCGCCAGGCGTTCAGCACAGATCGCGGCGTTGAAACTTTGTACGTGAGGCAACAGCACCGCGTTGCACACGCCATGGGGCAAGTCGTAAAAGCCGCCCAACTGGTGGGCCATCGCATGGACAAACCCCAGGGACGCGTTGTTGAACGCCATGCCCGCGAGGAACTGCGCGTAAGCCATGTTCTCCCGGGCGATCATGTCGCTGCCGTCGCGCACCGCCAGGCGTAAATTGCGACTGATCAGCTCGATGGCTTTCAGCGCGCAGGCATCGGTGATCGGATTGGCGGCGGTGGAGACATAGGCTTCGATGGCGTGAGTCAAGGCGTCCATGCCGGTGGCGGCGGTCAGGCCCTTGGGCATGGCGGCCATCAGGGCCGGATCGTTGACCGACAACAGTGGCGTGACATTGCGGTCGACGATGGCCATTTTCACGTGGCGTGATTCGTCGGTGATGATGCAGAAACGGGTCATTTCACTGGCGGTGCCGGCGGTGGTGTTAATGGCTATCAACGGCAACTGTGGCTTGGCGGACCGGTCGACGCCTTCGTAGTCGGCGATCTTGCCGCCATTGGTGGCGCACAGCGCGATGCCTTTGGCGCAGTCGTGGGGCGAGCCGCCGCCCAGGGACACCACGAAATCGCATTCGCTGCGCTGCAGCAGTTCCAGGCCGCTCTCCACATTGGCGATGCTCGGGTTGGCCTTGGCGCCATCGAACACCACCGAATCGATGTCCTGCATCGCCAGTTTTTCGGCGATCAGGCTGGCCACGCCCGCTTCGGCCAACCCTGTGTCAGTCACGATCAAGGCCTTGCGAAACCCATAGTTGCTGATGGCAGTCATGGCTTCATCGAGGCAACCGGTGCCCATGATGTTCACGGCGGGAATGAAAAATGTGCTGGTCACGGCGATTCCTCCTCGATAGACCGAACCGTCACTCCTGATTCGGCAGATACCCCAAGGATCGACCCATCGCTCACCGCGCATCTTGATCTGGCTCAACACCCGGTCGTGATAAAGTCTGCGCCCTGCCCCCACCTGCTTGAGAAGACCGACGCGATGACCGAGTTCCAGGATGTTGATGCCCACCTAGAAGACTGGAAGGCGTTGCGTGCAACCACCCCGTTCAGTGCCCTGTTGGTGGGCAACGGTGCCAGTCGCGCGGTGTGGGATGACTTCGGTTACGACTCGCTGTTCGAAAACGCCCGCACGGTGGAGGAAAAGCCGTTGAGCGCGTCCGAACTGAGTGTGTTCGAGGCGATGCAGACCCGCAGTTTCGAACAAGTGCTGGGCGCACTGAAAACCACCAGCCGGGTCAACAAGGCCCTGGCCGTCAGCTCCGCGGCACCGCGCAATCGTTACTACGCGATCAAGGAAGCGCTGATCAACACCGTGCATGCGGTGCACATTCCCTGGCGCCTGGTGCAGGCCTCAAGCCTGGCGATGATCAGTCAGGAGCTGAGCAGCTATCCGACGGTGTTCACCACCAACTATGACCTGCTCAATTACTGGGCGATCCAGCACCAGCCCGACGGCATCAGCGACCTGTTTCATGGCGCAGGGTCGAGCTTCGACCTGAGCGCCAGCACCACCGACAAGACCCGCCTGCTGTACCTGCACGGTGGCCTGCACCTGGTACGCAACCAGGACGGCACCGCGCGCAAACTGACCTCCACCGAAGGCACACTGCTGGGCAGCTTTGCGATCAACAACACGATCAAGACTCTCGACGACGTACCGCTGTTCGTCAGCGAGGGCAGCAGCGAAGACAAGCTCAAGACCATCCGCAGCTCGGATTACCTGTCGTTCTGCTACGACCAGTTGCTGCATCAGCACGATGGGTTGTGCATCTTCGGTCACAGCCTCGGCAAGCAGGATGCGCACCTCATTCACGCCCTGCGCCAGGCCAAACCGAACACCGTGGCGATCTCAATCTATCCGCGCAGCACGGCGTTTATCCAGAGCCAGAAACGGCATTACGCAAAGGTGTTTGAGGGGACGGGGGTTGAGCTGCGGTTTTTCGATTCGAAGTCGCACGCACTGGGTAACCTGGCGCTGACGGTGCCGGTCGAGGTCTGACACTGTCACTGTGGCGAGGGAGCTTGCTCCCGCTGGACTGCAAAGCAGTCCTGAAATCGGCAACCCGAGCCTGCCAGACACTCCGCACATGCAGGTTTTGCGGCCGCTGCGCGACCGAGCGGGAGCAAGCTCCCTCGCCACAAGGGCGCGCGCGGCATAACCCGATCACTCCTCGCTGCTGTGCACCACCACCAGCAACTGCGCCTGCACCTCGCCCACCGAGCGCAGGCGGTGAGGCTTTTGTGCGTTGAAGTGCAGCGCATCCCCCCGATCCAGGATCACCCGCTCGTTCATGAAGTCGACTTCAACCTGGCCTTCATGGACAAACAGGAACTCCTCCCCCAGGTGCTCCTTGAAGGTCTTGTCGCTGAACTCCTTGGGCGGGTAGACGATGAAAGGCAACAGGCTGCGCTCACTGACCTGATGAGCCAGTACCGCGTAACCCGGCGCCTGGTCATTGGCCGCCAGTGACTGTCGCTCATGGGCGCGCACCAGACTGTAGCTGTCGAGGCTGATCGCGTCCTCGGAGAACAACTCCTCGACCTTGACGTTCAGCGCCTTGGCCAGTTTCAGCGCCGCCGCAATGGACGGGGTATTGAGCCCGCGCTCGACTTTCGACAGATAGCTCTTGGTCATGCCGGATTTTTCGGCCAGCGCCTCCAGCGTAACACCGAGTTTTTTTCTCAACAATTTCAAACGGATAGACATGTGGAGCGATTAATCCATCAAGGAGGCAACGATTAGTCCTTGCTAATGACACGAAGTGTCATATAGCCTCTTAAGTGTCATATGTGATCACCCAACGACCTTGCGAGCAGCGGGAGAACCACATCCGACGTCCATTGATTGCTACAAAGGACACCTGATATGGCCAAGACATTAGCACTACCTAAAGACCAACTCATCAAGCAGGCGCTTTCGCAGATGCAAAGCACCCTGGCGGATAATACGTGGACTGACCGGCAAAAGCTGGCGCTGACCTGCCGCATTCTGTTCGAGCACGGTCACGACTCGGGGCTGGCCGGGCAAATCACCGCCCGCGGCCCACAACCGGGCACCTACTACACCCAGCAACTGGGCCTGGGTTTCGACGAAATCACCGCGAGCAACCTGCTGCTGGTCAACGAAGACCTGGAAGTGCTGGAAGGCCACGGCATGCCGAACCCGGCCAACCGATTCCACAGCTGGGTCTACCGCGCCCGCCCGGACGTGAACTGCATCATCCACACGCACCCGACCCACGTCGCCGCCTTGTCGATGCTGGAAGTGCCACTGGAAATCTCCCACATGGACCTCTGCCCGCTCTACGAGGACTGCGCCTTTCTCGAAGCTTGGCCGGGGGTGCCGGTGGGCAACGAAGAAGGTGAAATCATCGCTGGGGCCCTGGGCGACAAGCGCGCAATTGTGCTGTCCCACCACGGCCAGCTGTCGACCGGACGGACCATCGAGGAAGCCTGCGTGATTGCACAATTGATCGAGCGCGCGGCCAAGCTACAGTTGCTGGCGATGTCGGCCGGTACGCTCAAGCCGATCCTGCCGGCACTCGGCCGCGAAGCCCATGACTGGATCTCCAAGCCCAAGCGCCACGGCGCCGCGTTCAACTACTACGCCCGGCAGAACCTGCGCCAACACGCCGATTGCCTGAACTGAAACCACTCATTCGCTTAATGGAGAGACAGCATGTCCAGCCCTTCTATTCACGGCATCATCGGCTACACCATCACCCCTTTCACCACCAACGGTGAACACATTGACCTTGACGCATTGGGGCGCTCCATCGATCGCCTGATCGACAGCGGCGTACACGCCATCGCCCCACTGGGCAGCACGGGCGAAGGCGCCTACCTGAGCGATGCGGAGTGGGATCAGGTCAGCGAATTCAGCATCAGGCACGTCGCCAGGCGCGTGCCGACCATCGTCAGCGTTTCCGACCTGACCACCGCCAAGGCGGTGCGCCGCGCCCGTTTCGCCGAAGCCCAGGGTGCCGACGTGGTGATGGTGTTGCCAGCGTCCTACTGGAAACTCAGCGAAGCCGAGATCCTCGCCCACTACCGCGCCATCGGCGAGAACATCGGCGTGCCGATCATGCTCTACAACAACCCGGCCACCAGCGGCACCGACATGTCGGTGGACCTGATCCTGCGGATCTTCAATGCCGTGGAAAACGTGACCATGGTCAAAGAGAGCACCGGCGATATCCAGCGCATGCACAAACTGCAACTGCTCGGCGAAGGCCGGGTGCCGTTCTACAACGGCTGCAACCCGTTGGCGCTGGAGGCATTCGCAGCCGGAGCCAAAGGCTGGTGCACCGCGGCGCCGAACCTGATCCCGCAACTCAATGGTGCGCTGTACCAGGCCGTGTTGGCCAATGATCTGGATAAGGCACGGGCGTTGTTCTATCGCCAGTTGCCGCTGCTGGACTTCATCCTCAAGGGAGGACTGCCGGCGACCATCAAGGCCGGCCTGCGCATGACCGGGCTGGAAGTGGGTGACCCGCGCCTGCCGGTATTCCCGTTGGGTGAAGCGGGTTGCAGTCAGTTGCAGGAATTGCTGGATACCTTGCGCTGAGACAATCCCCCTGATGATTGCTCCCACGCTCTGCGTCACTAGTGTCCGGTAAAAACCGAAGGGGGAGCTTGCTCCCCCTTGCTGTTGGCGGCCTTCGGTCATAATCGGATCT
>NZ_JBYTBK010000027.1:0-70828 GCF_058789115.1 Pseudomonas sp. FW300-N1A1
AAGGAAGCCGGGGCATCGTGATCGGCCGAGACGCAGCGCGGTGCCAGCAAGGTCTCGTTGGCAACCGGTGGCGCATACGGATTGAACTGGCGCAAATAACCGTCGGGGGTGACCTGGTAGGCGTGCCAGATCGAGCGGTCCAGCAGGACATACAGGTAGCCGGCACGCAAGGTGCGCAAGCCCAGGCGGGTCTCGACCTGGCCGCTCTCGGAGACGAACGGAGGGCTCATGGGCTGTGGGACCAGGGCCTGGCGCAGGGGCAGGATCGGCAGGCCCTGGCGCTCGCACGCCCTGCACTGATCGGTGGAGAAGTCGGTTTCGGCGACGATGATGTTGATTTGATCGCCGAGGGTCATCGGGCTGCTCCTGAATAGGTCAGGTCCGACACGACCCGTTGCCAAGCCCTGTCGGTGTAAGGGGCGAGCAATGCACCCAGTTGCGTCTGTTCCCGGACGGCCTGCCCAATGAGGGCGCGGACTCTGGCATGTTCATGCACGCGTGGATGGAGCATCAGGCTGTGCAAGGCCAGCTTCCGGATGTCGTCGTGGTCGTGCAGCCCCAGCCCTCTGGCCAGACAAATGTGCGCATAGGCCTGCACGGCCGCCGACGCAGGCAACGAAGTAGGGCCGGTCCAGCGTGTGGGGGCAAAGGTCAGTGGCTGTTGCAGGCTCTGGCGCCAACTGCTCAGCAGGGCTGAAACCAGAATGACGTCCTGTTGCACGGAAGCCGCCTCAGGATCTGGAGGGAAACAGTGTTTGGGGTCGCCGATCAATACGCTGCAGGTACCGCTGCTGGTGGGAAACACCCAGTGGCGGATCGGCCACCAACGTCCCTGTTTGAGGTGGTTGACGCAGGCCGCCAGTAACTCCAGGCGCAGGGGTTCATAGACTGGAATGAACGGCTGGCCTTGTTCTGTTGGAAGGTGACCGAGCGAGAGGATATGGGCGCTGATGATTTCGGCCGGTTCAGGACTGCTGAGTAAGCCGCACACATAGCGTTTCGGCTGGACAAGGTCGATCTGGGAGCGAAGGGCCAGTTGTCGCAGTCGCTGTGTGCAGGGCGACTCGCCGGGGGACGCCAGGGTCACCAAGGCTGGACAATCTTGCGGCGAATGAGCCAGATCCGGGCGGGGCAGGCGTGTAACGGCACGCTCACCCAGTGCGTGCCGTAATGCGTCGATGTGTAGCGGATCGGTGGATGCGCAGCCGGCGAGCGGATCGAGCAGCAGGTACAAGTTGCAATCGGCGGCATGCTGCTCGGCCAGAATTCCCTGAATCGTCGAGAGGTTCATTGGCTTTTCTCCACGCAGCGCTGGCCGAGTTCGGGACTGAGCTGGAGTTTCGGGGCCTGACTGCTGCCGGAAGCGGTCGTTGTGACCGGCCCTTGCAAGTTAATGGTCACACCGGTGAGGTGTATTCCCTCGGCATCGAGCGTGATGCTGCCACCGGGACCTTGAAACACCAGGCGTTCGCTGGCCTGTAATTGATAGACCGTCGTGCGGTGGTGCATGCCCTGGCCCACGGTCAGGTGGTGATGGCCCTTGACTGTCTCCTCACGATGGCCGCCCACGTCACTGCGGTGGTTGACCTGAGTGGCTTCATAACGGTCATTGCCGACCTGTTCCCAGCGATCCTGGCCAATGCGGATCTCGTGGTCATGACCGATGGACAGGTTACGATCACCGCCGATTTCGTGGGATTGATTGTGGCCGACGCGGACCTGCTCATCATTCCCCACCACCTCGCTACGGTCATTGCCAACCTCCGTGGTCTCATTGTTCTTGACCCGGTTGTTCTGATCCCGTTGCGCATGGATAAACACCTCCTCCTGCCCCAGTTCATCCTCGAAGCGCAGCTCATTAAAACCCTCGCCCTTGTGGGTCTTGCTCTTGAGCGTCATGCGCGTCTTGTGTTTCGGCAGCTCGTAGGGCGGCCGGTTGTCAGCGCGGTAGGCGCGGCCGGTGGCGATGGGTTGGTCGGGGTCGCCGTCCAGGTAGCTGATGATCAGTTCCTGGCCGATGCGCGGCACGGCCATGGCGCCCCACAGCGCGCCGGCCCAGCCCTGGGTGACGCGGATCCAGCAGGAGCTGTGTTCGAAGGCCTGGCTGGTGTTGTCCGGGCGGAAGCTGTGTTCGTAGGCTTCGTTTTCGCGGTCCCAGGGGAAGCAGACCTTGACCCGGCCCCATTCGTCGCAATAGATCTCCTCGCCCGGCGGGCCGACCACGGTGGCGATCTGCGGGCCGTCGATGCATGGTTTGTCGCGCAGCGGGGCTTTCCAGTCGGCGTCCCCGCGGATCGCCGTGGCGCTGAAGTGGTAGGCGGTGCCGTGCTCGCTGGCGCTGGCGTCTTCCTGCTGGCTGCTGTGTTGTTGGCCGGTGTGGTGGAGGCTGATCGTGCGCCAGCGGGTGATGAAGTCTTCGCGTGGGTGTTCGGTCAGCCCGAAGGCCAGGCCCGGTTGCAGGCGCGCGTCGTCGCCGTCGAAGTGGGCCAGCCGGGCGTCGTTGCGCAGGGCGGCGAGGCGGGTCTGGGTGAAGGGTTTGCCGGCGGCATCGCGTTTGTAGCGGCCGGGGTAGTCGTAACGTTCGTAGTCCTTGTGCTGGTTGTTCAGCTCGCGCCCGCCGTCGGCGCGGTGCTGCAGGTTGTAGCGCGGGTGGCTGAAGGTGTAGTCGCGCTGCACCTGGCGTGCGCTGCGGACCTGCTCGGTGTAGTGGAAACGCTGCAGGGCCGGTTCCGGCGAATCGCCGCCGGCCATGGGCTGGTAGCGCACGTTACAGTCTTCGTCGGAGCCGATGCTGCCGAGGCCACCGACGCGGTCGGTGAGGATCAGGCGGTGGCCGTCGGCGCGGTGTTCGAAGCAGTAGAGCAGGCCTTCTTCGGCGGCCAGCCGGTCGATGAAGTCGAGGTCGGTCTCCCCGGCCTGGACGCAGTATTCGCGGGGCTGGTGGTCGAAGCAGATGATCGGTTGCACATCGCCCAGGCGCTGGGTCTTGAGCACGGCAGCAATGATCTCGGGCACGGTCTTGCCCTGGAAAATCCGCCAGTTGGAACACAGGCCCGCGCGGGCCAGCGCCGGTTCGACCACGGCGCGGTAGCGGGTGCGGCGAAAACCGGTGTCGCCCTGGCTGAACAGGCTGACCAGGCCGTGGACATAACGCACCGCGGTCTCGCCGCGCCACAGGGTGAACAACGCCGGCAGGTCGAGCACGCGGTTGAAGTCGATGGCCGGGTCGTGGCTGGCCAGGTCCAGGGTCAGCTTGAAGGGGCGGGACAGGCCCTCTTCCAGCTCGAACTCGACCACCTCGAAGGCGTCGCCTTGCAGGGGCTCGAAGGTGAAGCGCAGGTCGCTTTGACGGGGCATGGGGACTCCTTGTCGAGTGGCCGGCGTTCGTCGATCAGCCAGCGGTCGTCAACGTTTCCGGGGGGAGGGGGTGATCGATGTTGCCGCAGCCCCCCCACTCTAAGCGGGTCTGATTTCTGGCCTCAATAGGCTGTAAAAAATCAGGAAATGTCCTACTGCGCATCTGGCTGTATCTGGCGGATCAGGAGGGGGGACGGGGCGACCGGTCTGTTTCAGGCACCCAAGCAATGCCAGTGCGACCCCGTAGCGACCAGCACGGCGGGCAAGTACCGGGCTTGAGTGCTTGTGGCACGTTTGCCGGTCAAAAAAAGAGCCTCAAAGCTCTTTGATGGGGAGGAAGTAGAGCCCAGAGGCTCAAGATGCACGTGGAACCAGTGGCGAGCTTGATTGGGGTTCAGAACACTCGCCACTCACGCAACGGCTGGAGCACTCAAGCCATTGCGTAAAGTTATCGTAGAAAGATGAGGGCGCGCGCTCAAGTACCGCTAGTCGCATGCAGCGTAGGTATTTCCGTGGGCTGACGAGCTGCCTGACTATTTTCGATAGGGCCATCATTTCGCGACTATTCTGTGATTTTGCACCGGCAGAACGGTGCCGTCGTTGTCGTACAAAAGTGAATAACCCCTACTGTTCACTATCAGCAAACCGTATTTAGCGTTACTGCGATCAGGACTCCTTCCAGTTCCGAGGGTTCCTATGGCGCCCCACCTGCAGTCAGGGATGCGGGTCAGTGGTGGCTTGAACAAGTGACAGCAATGGACACCAGAGTCAGGCTGGCAAGTGCCCGGGATGCGCAAGACTTTTTCGTGCAGACCCTGGAACAGGCAGTGGATGCGGTGGTGGTCATCGATGACCTGAACAACGTGGTGTTTTTCAATGCCGCGGCCGAGCGCTTTTGGGGCTGTCATCGCCTGGACGTGCTGGGCAGTAACGTCGGTTCGCTGGTGCCCGAGGCCATACGTGCCTACCACGATGGTTATGTCAGCGCGAACCGCGAGACCGGGGTCAACAAGATCGTCGGGGTCAGCCGCGATGTGCGCATCGCGCGCCAGGATGGTGAAGAGCGCTGGGGCGCCATGTCCATCTCGAAGATCACCTTGCCGGGCCGGATCCTGTATGCCGCTTTCCTCAAGGACATTACCCAGGCACGGTTGAACGATATCGAGCACCGCTTGCTGTCGATGTCGGTCAATGTCACCAGCTCGGCCACCTGCATCGTCGACGCCGATACGCGCCTGATCTATGTCAATGACGGGCTTGTGCAATTGCTGGGGTATGGACGCGAGGAAGTGATCGGGCATTCGCCCATGATGTTCTTTGTCGCCGACGGTCTGGCTGACGCCTCTGCGCATACGGCGCTGGAAGGGGTGCTGCTGGGGCAGTCCAGCGAAGCCAGTGCGCTGATCCGCAAGCGCAATGGCCAGCGGTTGTGGGTGCATGTTTCGTCCACCCCGGTGTTCGATGCCCAAGGCAAGGTCGACAACATCGTGATCGTGCTCACCGACATTACCCGCTCAAAGCTGCACGAGGTGCTACAGGAAAAGGTCATCGGGGCGTTGTTGAAAGAGGAACCCCTGGAAGACGTGTTGACCCTGCTGTGCCAGGAGATTGAGCGCATTGCGCCTGAAGTCATCGTCTCGATCCTGAGCGTGGACCCGGACGGGATCCTGCACCCGCTGGCCGGTCCTGGCTTGCCGACGGACTACTCCAGGGCAATCGAAGGCTTGTCCATAGGGCCCGTGGCCGGGTCGTGCGGTACGGCCGCCTATCGCGGCGAACCGGTGCTGGTCACCGACATCGATCACGACCCGTTGTGGGCGCAATACCGGTCGCTGGCCGAACAGGCAGGGTTGCGCGCGTGCTGGTCGATTCCCGTGCGCAATGGCGCCGGACGGGTGGTGGCCACCTTTGCGCTGTACTTCAGGGAATGCCGCGCACCGGATCCGCTGCATGCGCACCTGGTCACGGCCGGGACGCACCTGTGCATGCTGGCGCTGGAGCGTGAAGAGGCCCGGCAATCCATTCGCCGAATGGCCTTCTACGATGCCTTGACCGGCCTGCCCAATCGCGACTTCCTGCTGGCTCAGGCACAACGCTGCCTGGTCGAGGTGGAGCAGGAACAGGCCGAGCTTGCAGTGCTGTTTATCGATCTGGATCGCTTCAAGCAGGTCAACGATGCCCTGGGGCACGCCGCCGGCGATGAGTTGCTGCAAGTCATGGCGCAACGCTTGCGTAGCGTGCTGCGGGAGTCGGACATCGCCGGGCGCTTGTCCGGCGATGAGTTCGTGCTGGTACTGCCCAGGATCAATGCCACGCGGGTCACCGGCTTTCTTGAGCGGCTGAAAATGATCCTGGGTTTCCCGGCCAGCATTGCCGGCACCCCCGTGGTGCTGTCGGCCAGTATCGGCATCAGCATGTTCCCCGGTGACGGGCAGGATATGGAGAGCCTGCTGCAGTGTGCCGATATCGCGATGTACCAGGCCAAGCGCACGGAACCTGGCGGCTTCCGCTTCTTTCTCGAAGAAATGAACCAGATTGCCCTGGAGCGCTTGATGCTGGAGACCGCGCTGCGTGACGCCCTGGCCAATGATGGGCTGGTGCTGGTGTATCAGCCACAAGTGGCATTGAAGAGTGGACGCCTGGTGGGCGTCGAGGCATTGGCGCGCTGGAACCATCCGATCCTGGGCAGTATCTCGCCCGATCGGTTCATACCCTTGGCGGAGGAGTGCGGGTTGATCAACGACCTGAGCCAATGGGTCCTGCAGGAGGCTTGCGAGCACCTGGCGCAGTGGCGTCGACAAGGCGTGACGGTGCCTTCCCTGTCGATCAACCTGTCTCCGCTCAATTTCCAAAATCTGAATCTGGCGGGGCAGATCGCCCAGCAATTGCAGCGATGGGCGTTGCAGCCTGCCGACTTGTGCGTGGAAGTGACAGAGGGCGTACTGCTGTCCAGCAGCCCGGGTCCGGAACAAACCCTGCGGGACCTGCATGCACTGGGTGTGCGCCTGGCCATCGATGACTTTGGCACGGGTTACTCCAGCCTGGGGTACCTGCGCCATCTGCCGATCAGTGAGCTGAAACTGGACAAGAGTTTTGTCGACGATCTGGAGCTCGATGGTTCCTGTCGTGCCTTGAGCGAATCGGTCATCGGCATTGGCAAGGGGCTGTGCCTGCTGGTGGTGGCCGAAGGTATCGAGCATGCCGTCCAGCGTGACATTCTCCAGGCCCAGGGTTATGAGGTCGGGCAGGGCAATCTGTTCTCTGCGCCGCTATCGTACGAAGCATTCCAGCAATGGGTGCTGGCGGGCGAGGCGCTGAATCAACCCGCTTATGTCGCCACTGCCAGCACCGGCATTGGGCCTCCCTCAACGGGGGGCTGAGCCGTCAGGCCTGGCTTTTCAGCCAGGTTTCGAAGTGGGTCGGCCCGATGATCGGTTGGTTCCCGGGTGTCAGGGACAAGTCATCGATCTGCGCACCGAAGTAATGGGCCTTATCGTCGGCGATGATCTGGCGCGGATCGTGATTGTGGTGCAGCCATACCCGGGCAAACTCGACCAGCGGCCAGCGATCGGGACCAGCCACTTCCAGGGTCTGGTTGGCGGGTGCCTGCACGGCGATTTTCGCCAGTGCCGTCGCGACGTCACTCGAGGCGACCGGTTGCAGGTCGGCGGTGGTCAGCCGGATACAACTGCCTTCGCACCCGGATTGCGCAATGCTCTCGATGAACTCGAAAAACTGCGTGGCCCGCAGCAGGGTGTAGGGGATACCCGAGTCCTTGACCAGTTGTTCCTGAGCCATCTTGGCCCGGAAATAACCACTTTCCAGCATCCGCTCGGTGCCCACCACCGATAGCGCCACATGGTGCTTGATGCCGGCGGCGGCCTCGGTCTTGAGCAGGTTGCGTCCAGAGGTTTCAAAGAAGTCCAGGACGGCAACGTCCTCGAATGACGGTGAGTTCGATACGTCGACCACCACCTCGGCGCCGTGCAAGGCGCTTTGCAGCCCTTCGCCGGTGAGGGTGTTGACGCCCCGACTTGGCGATGCGGCCAGGGCTTCATGGCCCATCTCGTGCAGTTTGTTGCAGAGCGCTTTGCCGATCAGGCCCGTACCGCCGATAACGACGATTTTCATGTCCTGTCTCCAACCGTGAGTCCAGTCCTGTCGGGTATCCATGCCCCGCGCCGACGCCGTGCCGCTGGACAAGTGCAAGGGCTCTGCCTGCAGGTGCGGGTGCCGCAGTCGAGCGACCAGCATCCTCTCAATGTAAGCACTATCCAGCAGCCATTCCCATGGACTGACAGACGGTGGCCTTCAGTTGGACAGGATGATCTGCGCATCGTCAGCCTGGACGGGCTTTTCAGTGTTTCGACGGCGGCGCTTTGCGTGCTTACTCAGCCAGGGTGAACACCAGGGCCTTCAAGCCGCTTTGCACGTCGGTGTCGGGAAACTCCGGCGGGTTTTCCAGGCGTTGTGCAAAGTGCAGGGCGGGGGCCTCGCGGGTGACACCGTCGATCAGGAAGTCCGGACCGAAGGCCGGGTCGTTCATGCAGGCCAGCACCGTGCCCCGGGGGCTGAGCAGTTCCGGCAGGCGGCGCAGTACGCGCTGGTAGTCCTTGGTCAGCAGGAAGCTGCCTTTCTGAAAGGATGGCGGGTCGATGATCACCAGGTCGTAAGGCCCGTTGTTGATGACCTTGCCCCAGGACTTGAACAGGTCGTGACCGAGAAAGCTCACTTTGCCCAGGTCATGCCCGTTGAGCCGATGGTTGTCACGGCCCCGGCTCAGGGCGGCGCGGGACATGTCCAGGTTGACCACATGCTCGGCGCCGCCTTCGATGGCCGCCACGGAAAAACCGCAGGTGTAGGCGAACAGGTTCAGGACCCGTTTGCCCTGGGCATTGGCCTTGACCCAATTGCGCCCGTAACGCATGTCCAGGAACAGTCCGTTGTTCTGCTTCTTGCCCAGGTCGATCCGGTAGCGCAGGTCGCCCTCGGTGAGCGTCCATTCCTCGACTTCCTGGCCCAGCAGCCATTCGGTGGTGCTTTGCGGCAGGTAGCGGTGTTGCAGCAGCAAGGAGTGGGCGCCGGACTGCTGCCATTCAGGTGACTGGCTGATCTGCAGCAGCAGCGTTTTGAGCGCCTCCAGCTGTTGCGGCTCTGGCTCCTTGAACAACGCAACCAGCACGATGCCTTGCATCCAGTCGACGGTCAGTTGCTCCAGCCCTGGCCAGCAGCGACCCCGGCCGTGAAACAGGCGACGGGTTTCATCGGGTATCGCTGCCAGGGCCGTCAACAAGTGGTTGTGCAGGGTGGCGAGAGCGTCAGGGTTCATCGAGCAGGGGCCAGCAATGTGAGGGGGCGGCATTTTAACCACAATACCGGGGGCAAGGCCTAATGCCGGTCAGTTAAGCCAAAGACCAGCCGAACATAGAACCCGTGGCGAGGGAGCTTGCTCCCGCTGGGGCGCAAAGCGGCCCTGTTTTGGGGCTGCTACGCAGCCCAGCGGGAGCAAGCTCCCTCGCCACAGGTTTCGTGTTCGGCTTTATTTCTCTTAACTGACCGGCATTAGGGGCAAGGCCTGCTTATTGGATTTGCACAGGCACCGGTACGGATCAACAATGTAGCGAACCTTGTCAGGCAGTGTCGTTGCATCGGGCACAGCGTCGGTCGTCACGGAGCGCTCATGAATGATCGTTATACCCGCACGGCGATTTATCTGCATTGGCTGGTGGCGCTGGGGCTGATCGGTACCTTTGCGCTGGGCCTCTACATGCCCGACCTTGCCCTGTCTCCCACCAAGCTGAAGCTGTACGCGTGGCACAAATGGGCCGGGGTGACCCTGTTCCTGCTGGTGCTGATCAGGCTGGGCTGGCGCTTGAGCCATCCCGCGCCACCGCTGCCCGCCACGGTGGCCCCGATGTTGCGGTGGGTGTCCCATGTCAATCACGGGTTGATGTACGGGCTGATGCTCGTCATTCCACTGAGCGGCTGGTTGATGAGTTCGGCCCTCGGTTTCCAGACCTCCTGGTTCGGCGTCCTGCCGTTACCCGACTTGCTGGCCAGGGACGTCGGGCTGGGGGAGCGCCTCATAGTGTTGCACCAGGCACTGAATTACCTGCTGCTGGCGCTGGTGGTCATCCACACCGGCGCCGCGCTCAAGCATCATTTCGTCGACCGTGATGAGGTGCTTGAGCGCATGCTGCCCCGACGGCAAAAACCTCACCCATGAGCCCGCTCACCCTTTGGAGCCTCCCATGAGCGATCGAGTTGTGCGCGCAAGTGCCTGGTTGGTCATGCTGGCTTTCGCGGTGCCGATCGGTGCCGACGCGGCTCGGTACCAGCAGGTGAATGCGACGGCCAGCCAGATCACCTTCACCTACCACCAGATGGGGTCGCGGGTGTACGGCACCTTCAGCAGGTTCGAGGCGACCATCGACTTCGACTCGGCGAACCCGGCGGCGGCCCGTGCAGCGCTGACCATTGATCTGGACAGCATCGATGTCGGCAACCGTGACGCCAACAGCGAACTGAAAAAGCCAGGCTGGTTCAACACGGCCGTCTACCCGCAGGCCCGGTTTGTCTCGAACCGGGTGACGGCGCTGGGCAATAACCGTTATCAGGTCGAAGGGTTACTGACACTCAAGGGCCTGACCCGCGAGGTGGGCGCACAGATCACCTTGAAGCCGGACAGCGCCATTGGCATTTTTGATGGCAACTTCATCCTCAAGCGCGCCGACTTTGATATCGGCGAGGGTGAGTGGGCGGATTTCGGGGTGGTCTCCAACGAGATCAACATCCGCTTTCGCGTGGTTGTACCCGAACAGTAACCGGCGTGGACGCCTAGAGGTCGTGGACATGAACAGCGGACCTGGTGAACAACGCGAACCCTTCAAGCGTTTGTTTTTCGCCTTGCCCTGTGCGCCGGCGCAGCGCCGGGCGATTGCCCAATGGCGCAGTGCTCTGGGGCTATCTCTTGGGCGGCCGGTACCGGCTGAGAACTTTCACCTGACCCTGATGTTTCTGGGGGCTGTGCCGGTCCGGCAGATTCCGGCGATCTGCAGCGCGGCCGCGACGGTTCGACCACCAGGCGAGCCGCTGAGGGTGGTCCTCGATCGCCTGGACGTCTGGCGCCGGGCCGGCATCCTGCTCCTCGCCCCGGTGCAGGCGTCGCGGCCATTGCTTGAGCTGGTGTATGCCTTGCAGCAAGCGATGCTGCCGCTCGGGCTGGAAGACGCGCCACGGGAGTTTCGCCCGCACCTGACCTTGATGCGTGAATACCGGGCGCCGGTTCCTGAATCGATAACGGCCCCGGATTTTCAGCTCAGCGCCAGGCACTTCGTGCTGTTCGAATCCCATAAAGGCCGCTATCGGGCTTTGGCCCAATGGCCGCTGGAAGGGTGACCGGAGGCTGGGTGCCCGCGCTTCAGACCAACACGCGCAGCGTCTCGAACAGCGCCCGGTCTGCCTGTTTCGCGGAGCGGGCGTGGCGGCGAATGACCTGCAACAGGCAATCGGTGAAGCACAGCGCCGGCTGGCTGAGTGCGCCATTGCGACGGGTGACGATGCTCAGTTGACGCGGCTCGAACTGCTCCTGCAGTTCCAGCGACACCAGGCGTCCGAGGAAGGGCGGGGCGGTGCTCAGCAGCGACGGCCCCCAGGTACACATGTCTGCCCGCTCCACCATCATTTGCAAAATCGCCAGTGAATGGGCGCGGACGATGCGTTTCTCGTCGATCTGCGCGCCGTGCTTCCAGAACAATTCCTGCATCAAGGCGTCGTGGCCGTCGGGTGCATAGTTCAGGGTCCAGTCCAGATCCAGCAGTTCGTGCAGCGACCGTGCCCCTTGTCGCGGGTGGCCCTGGCGCACCAGCACCGAGGTCTGGTAGTCCAGCAGGGTTTCGCAGGCAAATTCCGTGGTCGCCTGGGCCGGGTGCAATTGGCCGATGGCGAAGTCCATGCTGCCGTCACGCAGCAACGGCTGGGCCACCGCCATCAGGCTTTCGAACAGTTCCAGTTGAATGTCCGGCATGCGTGCGCGAAAGGCCAGTACCACTTCCGGCAGGAAGGTCAGCGCGACCCAGGGCGTGACTCCGACGCAGAGCCGGCCCCGGGCCTTGCCGCGCAGGTGATCGAGCTCGGTTTGCGCATGCTCCAGTTGCTTGAGCACCAGTCGCGCGTGGGTCAGCAGCACCTTGCCGTAATCAGTGAAAGTCAGGCCGCTGGGGGTTCTGACGAACAGAGGCAGCTGCTGTGTGCTTTCCAGTTCACGCAAGGCCTTGGTGACGGCGGCCTGGGACACCTCCAGCGAGCGGGCGGCGGCGCGGATGCTGCCGGTTTCGGCACTGGCGACCAGCGCTTGTAATTGATGCAGCTTCATGCGCTCACCCTGATGACAACCATGGGTTGTCATCATAACCAAACTGAGCCTCCCCAGCCGGTATTCCAGTGCCTAAGATCGACGCCAGCAATGTCGGTCAGGCTCTGGCCGCCGACTGAATCTACCGAGGAGTAGTGCCGTGGACGCGGGTCATGTTTTGCCGGGAATCGCTGCACAGCAAGAGGAAATGATCAGCCTGCGTCAACGCATACACGCCCATCCCGAGCTTGGGTTCGAGGAGTTCGCCACCAGTGCGCTGGTGGCGCAGTGCCTGAGCCAGTGGGGCTATGACGTCAGCACCGGCGTGGGCAGGACCGGCGTGGTGGCGACGCTGCGTAATGGCGTAGGGCGTTCCATCGGGCTGCGCGCCGACATGGATGCACTGCCGATTCAGGAAACCACCGGCTTGCCCTATGCCAGCCGGGTCGACGGTGTGATGCATGCCTGCGGCCACGATGGTCATACCGCAACCCTGCTGGCAGCGGCCAGGCACCTGGCCCACACCCGGGACTTCAATGGCACCGTGCAGCTGATTTTCCAACCGGCCGAAGAGGGCCTGGGTGGCGCAAGAACAATGCTCGAAGACGGGCTGCTCGAGCGCTTCCCCTGCGATGCGGTGTTTGCCATGCACAACGTGCCAGGCTATCCGGCGGGGCAACTGGGTTTCTACAGTGGCCCGTTCATGGCCAGCGCCGATACGGTGACGATCAAGGTCATTGGCACGGGCGGCCATGGTGCGGTACCGCACAAGGCGGTCGATCCGGTGGTGGTCTGCGCCTCGATCGTGATCGCCTTGCAAAGTATCGTCTCGCGCAATGTCAGCCCGCAGGAGATGGCGATTATCACCGTGGGTTCGATCCATGCCGGGAGCGCGTCGAACGTGATTCCCGAATCCGCCGAGATGAGCCTGAGCGTGCGCGCGCTGACCCCCGAGGTGCGCGGCTTGCTGGAACGGCGGATCACCGATCTGGTGCAGGGGCAGGCCGCCAGTTTCGGGGCGCGGGCCGACATCGACTACCAGCATTGTCATCCGGTGTTGATCAACGATCCCGAGCAGACCGCGTTCGCCCGCCAGGTCGCACAAGACTGGCTGGGAGCGGGGCACTTGATCGACGACCTGCGGCCCTTTACCGCCAGTGAAGACTTTGCGTTCATTCTGCAACAATGCCCCGGCAGTTACCTGGTGATCGGTAATGGCCTGGGCGACAACGGCTGTTTGCTGCATAACCCCGGTTACGACTTCAACGATGCCTGCCTGCCGATAGGCGCGAGTTATTGGGTGAAGCTGGTGGAAGGTTTTCTGCGCTGAGGCGCAGTGGTTCAAGCAACCCGTCTGTACCCATGTGCAGTCAACCCGGCTCGGCGAGCTCCCTGGAGGAAAATAACCATGAACAAGATGATTGCGGCGGTTTCACTGGTGTTGATCTCGGCATCCGGCCTGGCCGGAGCGGCCGACTGGTCCGGCAAAGTGTTGAGGCTGGCGGTTGACCCGACATACCCACCGCTGGAATACAAAAACCAGGATGGCACGCTGACCGGTTTTGGCGTCGACATCGCCCAAGCCCTGTGTGCAGAGCTGAAGGCCAAATGCGTCTGGGTTGAAAGCAGCTGGGACGGGATGATTCCGGGACTGCTGGCCCACAAGTTCGACGCCATTGCGTCGTCGATGACCGTCACCCCCAAGCGCCAGACCCGGATTGCTTTTACCGACAAGGTGTCCAACGCACCGGCCCGCCTGGTCATCAAGCGTGGGGCGGACCTGCAGCCCACCATCGAGTCGCTCAAGGGCAAGCGCGTCGGCGTGGAGCAGGGCTCGACTCAGGAGGCCTTTGCCAAAGCCGTCTGGGGCACCCAGGGCGTGGAGGTCCTGTCCTATCAGAATCAGGACCAGGTTTATGCCGACCTGGTGGTAGGCCGGCTCGATGCCTCGTTACAGGGCTCGATCCAGGCCAGCTACGGGTTTCTCAACAAGCCGGTGGGCAAGGACTACACCTTTGCCGGTGGCACCCTGGATCACCCCGAGTTCTTTGGCGTCGGTGATGGTATCGGCGTGCGCAAGGACGACCTCGAACTGCGCGAAGACCTGAACAAGGCGCTGGCGACGATTCTGGCCAACGGCACGTACGCGCGGATCAACGACAAGTACTTCGATTTCGACGTCTACGGCGCGAAATGACGGTCGCTCCCGCATTGGTCAGTCGCTGCATGTTTACTCGCGTGCAGCCCACGGTAGAAAGGTAACGCCGAACTGCTCGGCAATCGCCAGGATCTGCGGCAGGTCCTCGGGCACCTTGAGCTGATCCAGGGCGGTGAACAGCTTGCCGCCCCTGGGGTCGGAGACCACCCCGATGATCTTGGCGCGGGCACTGAGGTTTTTGTAAGCGTGAATCGTGCCGGCCGGGATATGCACGTAACCGCCGCGGGTCATGGTGGTGGAGCAGCCATCCACGGTGATCTCGACCTGGCCGTCGATGACGTAGAAGGCTTCGTCCCAGGGGTGGAAATGCGGGGGCGGGCCGCCGCCCTGCACGCCTTCCTGGATATGCATTTCGAAGGGTTTGCTCAGGTCGCCCTCGGCGAGAATGGTGATGTTTTCGCCCACAACCTTGACGGGCGCCGGGGTCTGGTCGGCTTCGATGATGTGAACGGTGCGCATGACGGCTCTCCGGCGCGAGGATCAACGCATGTGAGTATAGGCACCCGGGGACCGTGGTCCTGGCAGTTCCCGCCATGCGGTAATCGGCAGGCTCGCGTGGGTGAGGGCGCAGGAAGCTAGACTCAGGTGTACAGCGCATTTTCAGTCGGCACCGCTAGCGGGTTGCCGTCCATCCGGTCATGTCGGGAGGCCCTAATGCTGCATATCAGAACGCCCCTGGTGCTGCACCCGGGGCTGAGCACCGCGAGCCGGCGCATCTGGCTCAAGCTGGAAAACCTGCAACCGGGTGGCTCTTTCAAAATGCGCGGTATGGGCCTGCTGTGTACCGAGGCGGCCTTGCAGGGCAAGCAGAAAGTGGTCTGCCCCTCCGGTGGCAATGCCGGCTATGCCACCGCTGTCGCGGCTGCTGCATTGGGCCTGGCGGCGATCATCATTGTGCCGGACACCACCCCTGAATCGACCCGGGCGCGCATTGCCAGGACCGGGGCCGAGGTGAGGGTGCACGGCAAGGTCTGGGACGAGGCCAATCAGTTGGCGCTGGAACTGGCCAGGGACGCCGATACCGAATACGTGCCAGCGTTCGACCACCCGACACTGTGGGAAGGGCACAGCACGATGGTCGATGAGATCCTTGAGGACTGCCCTCAGGTCGATACGGTGGTGCTGTCGGTGGGCGGCGGTGGCTTGCTGGCCGGCGTGCTCACCGGACTGATCCGCCACGCCCGGCTGGATTGCCGGATCATCGCCTGCGAAACCGAGGGCACGGCCTCATTCGCGGCGGCGCTCAAGGCCGGGCACCCGGTCAAGCTCGCCGGGATCAACAGTGTTGCCAGCTCATTGGGTGCACTGCAGGTGGCGCAGTGGCCGGTGCAGCACATCGGCCGGTTCCCCCACACTTGTGTGGTGTTGCCGGATGCCGACGCCATCATGGGGGTCGTGCGTTATGCCGATGATTTGCGCCAATTGGTGGAACCGGCGTGCGGTGTTTCGCTGGCCGTGGCCTATCTGGACCACCCGGCCATTGCCGATGCCCACGATGTGGTGATAGTGGTCTGTGGCGGGGTGAGCATCAGTGCCCGGCAGGTGGCGCAGTGGGAGCAATCGTAAGGCGGGGGCTGGGGCCTGGGCAGACCCGGAACCTGGGTTCCGGGCCGGTCAGTCGAGGGTGCGCTTAACTGATGACCCGGTAGCACGGGACATACGCGGCGCCACCTGGCAGCTTCATGCGATGTTGGGCCACAAAGGCTTGCAGCAGTTTGTCCAGCGGCTGCATGACGGCCGCGTCGCCGTTGATCTCGTAAGGGCCATGTTCTTCGATCAGGCGAATGCCCTTGTCCTTGACGTTACCGGCGACGATCCCGGAAAACGCGCGGCGCAGGTTGGCCGCCAGTTCATGGGCGGGCAGGTCGTGGCGCAGTTGCAGGCCGGCCATGTTTTCGTGGGTGGGGTCGAACGGGCGCTGGAAGCCTTCGTCGATCTTCAGCAGCCAGTTGAAATGGAACGCATCGTTACGCTCGCGGCGGAACTGCTTGACCTCCTTGAGCCCCTGGACCATCTGCCGGGCGACCTCGGCCGGGTCGTCGATGATGATCTCGTAGTGACTCTGGGCTTCTTCACCCAGGGTGGCACCGACGAACGCGTGCAACTGCTGCAGGTAGGGTTCTGCGCTGCGCGGGCCGGTCAGGACGACCGGAAAGGGCAGGTCGCGGTTGTCCGGGTGCATCAGGATCCCGAGCAGGTAGAGGAACTCCTCGGCCGTGCCGGCACCGCCCGGGAAAATGATGATGCCGTGGCCGACACGCACGAAGGCCTCCAGGCGCTTCTCGATGTCAGGCAGGATCACCAGTTCGTTGACGATCGGGTTCGGTGCCTCGGCGGCAATGATGCCGGGCTCCGTCAGGCCCAGGTAGCGGCCGTTGATGATCCGTTGCTTGGCGTGGGAAATGGTGGCGCCCTTCATCGGGCCCTTCATGACCCCCGGCCCGCAACCGGTGCAGACGTCCAGGCTGCGCAGGCCGAGTTCGTGACCGACCTTTTTGGTGTACTGGTATTCCTCGCTGCTGATCGAGTGACCGCCCCAGCACACGACAATCTTGGGTTCCACGCCGGGGCGCAGGGTGCGGGCGTTGCGCAGCAAGTGGAACACGTAGTCGCTGATGCCTTGCGAGGAGTCGAGGTCGATGCGCTGGCTGTCCAGTTCGTTCTCGGTGTACACGATGTCACGCAGGGCGCTGAACAGCATTTCGCGGGTGCTGGCGATCATTTCGCCGTCGACGAAGGCGTCCGCCGGTGCGTTGAGCAATTCCAGGCGTACACCACGGTCTTGTTGATGAATGCGAATCTCGAAGTCGCGATAGGCTTCCAGAATGGTCTTGGCGTTGTCGACATGGGCGCCGGTATTGAGGATGGCCAGGGCGCATTGGCGAAAGAGAGAGTAGATGCTGCCTGACCCTGCGGCGCTCAATTGTTGAACTTCGCGTTGGGACAGTGTTTCCAGGCTGCCTTTGGGGCTCACCGAAGCATTGATTACTTGTCTTGCTGTCATTCTAAATTCCCTGAGAACGATGAGAGCGGGCCGACAGGCTCGATAACATCAGGATAGTCAGCGCCGAAGCGATCGTGCTGTCGCCATCTTCTAGGCGTGCGGTCATGAATGCAAATATCGCTGACCTGGAGCGTGGGCCATCAGCGCCTGCGGCTGCCCCATGATCGCAAATTGTCTGATAGCGCTGACGCTGTTTGCCCACGGCTGAACAACAGTGGCCAACTCTTTTCCCGTGACGAGAATCAGCATGGCCCGCCTGCACCTGGACTTCCCGCAGAACCCGTTTTTCTATGCCACCGCGTTGACTGTCCGGGTGACGGACGTCAACGCCGCCCATCATCTGGCCAACGACTCGATGATCTCGATGATTTCCGAGGCGCGTGCGCGAATGTTGTTTGAGTATGGGGTGAGCATCGACGACATCATCGTGACTGACCTGGCGACGGTCTATCGCGCAGAAGCCCGCGCCCGGGATCAGTTGCGGTTCGAGGTGGGGCTGATGGACCTGAACAAGTATGGCGGCGACATCATCTTCCGTATCACCCGTCCGGCCGACGGGACACTGATTGCCCTGGCGAAATCGGGCTTTGTGTTTTTCGACTACCCGAGCCGCAAGGTCATCGCCATGCCGGCGGATTTCATTTCCAGGTTTCCCGAGGTCAATGTGCTGTTTGCCACCATGCACAGCAGGCTTTGAGTCATATCACCGTGGCGAGGGAGCTTGCTCCCGCTGGGCTGCGCAGCGGCCCCATCAAGTCCACGTGTTCCGTCAGAACGACAGTGTCCATCGCTTTAAGGGCCGCTTCGCTTCCTGAGCGGGAGCAAGCTCCCTCGCCACGAAGATGGCGGTGCCTGAGCTACCGGGGCGGGCCCGACTACCCCTCTCGGGTTACCCCTTCGACGTAATTACGCCGCCGTTGGCCGGCGCTCCATACTCGGTTGCAGCCCTGGTTCAGGGCTATCGAATCCGCTGTGACGAGGTCGAAAGACAACCCATGAAGATTGAACTGGTACAGCTGGCCGGTCGCGATGGCGACACGGCCTATAACCTGCAACGAACCCTGGACGCTATCGCCACGTGCGCTGCGGACACCGATGTGCTGGTGTTTCCGGAAACCCACCTGATGGGGTTTGCCTGCGCCGAACGACTCGGCGAGGTAGCCGAAACCGTGGACGGGCCGACAGTGCGGGCGGTGCTGCAGGCGGTGCGTGAACGGGATGTGGCGGTGGTGGTGGGTTTCGCCGAGCGTGAGGGCGAGGACTTCTTCAACACCTCGTTGCTGCTGACCCCCCAAGGCATTGCCTTGAGTTATCGCAAGACCCACCTGTGGCCTTCGGAGTGCGGGGTGGTCCAGCCCGGGGACCGATTTGCCACCACCCTGTACAAAGGCGTGCGGGTGGGGCTGTTGATCTGCTACGACATCGAGTTCCCGGAACCGGCCCGTGCGCTGGCCCAACTGGGAGTGGACCTGATGCTGGTGATCAACGCCAACATGGACCCGTTCGGTCCGGTGCACCGCACCGCGATCCTGGCAAGAGCCCAGGAAAACCAGGCGTTTGCCGTGCTGGTCAATCGATGTGGGGAAGGTGATGGCGATCTGATCTTTGCCGGCGCCAGCTCAGTGGTCGATCCGTCGGGGCGGCTGTTGTTCGAAGCCGGGCGCGAGGAATGCCGGCACGTCGTCGAGCTGGACTTTGCGGCGTTGCACACCTCGCGCCAGGACTATGACTACCTCAAGGACCGGCGATTGCCGCTGGCCTGCCAGCAGATCAACCACGCCGATGGGCGTCGTGAGTTGCTGATCCCCTGAGCCGCGCCTGCCAGCGCCGTGTGCGGCACTGGCCCTATTCTTCACATTCAGCAGACATCGCCCGCGAACGGGCCGATGATCGTGCCGTCGCTCTGGAGTCTTGCGATGAAACCTCTGTGTAGCGTGCAACTGGCCGCGGCCGCTTTGCTCAGCCTGGGAATGGCCTGCGCCAGCGCCGCCGAACCCAGCGTCTCGATTTACAACTGGTACGACTACATCGCACCGGATGCCACGAAAAACTTCCAGCAGGAAACCGGCGTCGCCACGGTCTATGACGTGTTCGATAATGGCGATGTGATGCAGAGCAAGCTCATGGCCGGGAGCAGCGGTTATGACGTGGTGGTCGCCAGCAGCGAGCTGCTGCCCAACCTGATCAAGGCCGGGGTGCTCAAGGAACTGGATCGCAGCCAGCTGCCGAACCTGCCGCACCTGGACCCCGAGATCCTGGCCAAGGTGCAGCGCAACGACCCGGGGAACCGTTTCGCCGCGCCCTACCTGTGGGGCACCACCGGCATGGGCTACGACGCCGACAAGGTCACGGCATTGCTGGGCGCGCAGGCGCCGGTCAACTCCTGGGACCTGATTTTCAAGGAAGAGAACATTGCCAGGCTGAGCCAGTGCGGCGTGGCGATGCTGGACTCTCCCAATGAAATCATTCCGGTTGCACTGCACTACCTCGGACTGCCGTACAACAGTCATGACCCCGAGGACTACCGCAAGGCCGAGGCGCTGCTGCTCAAGATCCGCCCGTATATTCGCTACTTCGACTCATCCCGGTTCATCTCCGACCTGGCCAACGGCAATGTCTGCGTGGTGCTCGGCTGGTCGGGCGGTGTGTATGACGCGCAACTGGCCTCGGAGAAGGCGGGCAACGGCCGCAATCTGGTCTACAGCATCCCCCGTGAAGGGGCACCGGTCTGGGTGGAAAACCTGGTCCTGCTCAATGACGCACCGCATCCGCAACAGGGCCTGAGCTTCATCAACTACATGCTGCGCCCCGAGGTCATTGCCGCGACGTCCAACTACCTGGGCTACCCGAACGCCAACAAGGACGCCACCGCACTGGTCGAGCAGAAGGTGCGCGACAACCCGGGCGTGTATCCCTCGGCCGCCACCATGGCGACGCTGTTCCCGCTGGAGCCTTTGCCGCTGAAGATGGAGCGGGTGAGAACCCGGGTGTGGAGCAAGGTGAAAACCGGCAGTTGAACCCAAGGGCACCACCCAAGGGACTGGGTGCCCGTTGCACCGGCTCAGGCGTCGCGCAACAGGTCGTGTTCGTTGAGCAGTTCGTAGGCAATTTCCGGGTGGTTTTCCAGGCCGCGCCGAATGGCGGCGGGGATGGTCTTGCGAGTCTTGCGACACAATCCGGGCAGCTCCAGCAGCCGAATGCCGATGCCGAGCATGCTGCGCACTTCATGGACGCTGGGGGTGATTTCCACGCGAATGCCCAGTTGCTCGTACATTCGCTGCCGCAGGCGCTGCAGATCGGTCAGGCTCTGCAGGTTTTCCAGACGTTCGAGCAGGCGCTTTTCCTCAGGCCGGGTCAGTTGCAGGATGCGCACATCAGTCCCGGCTGATTCCAGCAACTGGTCACGCCCGCAATCGCAGGCGCCGGATGGGCAGGGTGAGCGAATCGGCAAAGAGGCTGTCATGGTCTCCCATCATAGCTAGGGTCTGTTGACGTGTGGTGGTGGGCATCCGTCGCGGCCGTCACCAAACGTCAACAGACCCTAGGGAAAATCGCCTGTGCGGAGCCTTTCAGGTGACCGGCTAGCCTTTGTTGTTGGCAAGGATGCTGGCCACCTGGCGCGGTTGGCAGTTGAGATAGGGCGATGACTTCAACCAGCGCTGGTCCGGATACCAGGAAAACATGAACTGGCCGTCCTTGAGTTTGTCGATCACCTGGCGTGCCACCTGTGGCCGTACCGCCGGGCAACCCTGACTGCGGCCGATGCGGCCCTGGCGCTCGCTCCACAACGGGCTTACGTAGTCCGCGGCGTGAATCACGATCGCCCGATCACGGGCCTGGTCATTGAAACCGGGCTCCAGGCCGTCCATGCGCAGGGAATAGCCGTGGGCGCCCTGATAACTTTCCTGGGTGCGAAACAGCCCCAGACTGGACTGGTAGCTGCCCACGCGGTTGGAGAATCGGGTGGCAAAATTTTCACCGGACATTTGGCCGTGGGCCACCAGGTCGCGCAACACCAGGGCTTTCTTGCGCAGATCGAAGATCCACAGACGTCGCTCTGTGGACGGCTGCGAGTAATCGATCACGGCCAGGTGCTCGGCCCGCCGGGCGCCATTGTTGACCGCGCATCGCATGGCGCTCAGGGCACTTTTTAGCGCTTGGGGATTGAGTTCCGGCGCGGCGTGCGCGAGGCTGTTATACAACGCCTGATGAGTGGTGCTGGCGGCGAGCGCCGGACTGCAGAGGGCGCCAAGGGTGGTGACTGCCAGACAGATCCGGCGCAAAAAAGTCAGCATGGGTAGAGAGTCCTCATTGTTTCTGTTGGCTCCCGACTTCCTGTCGCTCCCCGGGCAGGTCCGTTTACGGGCTCGCCTGACGCTCGCCGCACCTGCTGCAGAGGTCGACCGTCAAAACCTGACGGCCATGGATTGGAGTAAAGCAGTTGTTCAAAAAGCACGCATGTTACTTGAGCCTTTATTTGCTCGCTGTGCCATTGGTCGCGACTGCCCAGAATGAGCTCGCTGATCACGACGCGCCGTTGCCATTGGCGCTGACCCAGTTACCGGTGGATTGCCCGGGCCTGAAAATGCGCCCGAATGCTTCGGCGCTGGCGTTGGTGCAGGCTTTTTACCAGCAGCAAAACCAGGCCCCGGTGTGGTCTGGCGACGCACGCTTGCCGGCCTTGCAGGCGCAGTTGGCGCAGTTGGCCGATGACGGCCTGGACCCGCAACGTTACAGCCTGCCCAAGGAAGAGGCGGTGGGTGGCCCGCTGTGTACCGATATCGGCATTAGCCTGCGTTACCTGCAAGCGTTGCGGGAGCTGCGTTACGGCCGCTTGCAGCAAAGCCGTTTCGAACCGATGTGGCGTGCCCAGCCATCGCAGATGGATCGCAATGCCGAACTGCTGGCCATTGCCGGATCCGGCTTGCAGGACATGGCGGCGGCCTTTGACGCCGCCCGCCCGGGCCTTGAGCAATACCGCAGCCTGCGCGAGGTCTACTCCCTGCAGCGTCAGCAACTGCTGCCCCATTGGCCGGTCGTGGCCAGCGGGCCTTTATTGCGCCCCGGCATGCAGGATGCACGCATACCTGGACTGGCTCAGCGGCTGTTCGGCGAGGGCTACTTGCCCTTCATGCCGGTGCTGGTCGGCACGGATTACACCGCTGAGCTGGCCAGCGCGGTAAAAAATTTCCAGCTCAGCCATTCGCTGCAAGCCGATGGCGTTATCGGGCCGGGCACCTTGACCGAACTGAACATCAGCTCGCAGGTACGACGTGAGCAGCTGCGCATCAACCTCGAGCGTTTTCGCTGGCTGGCCCAGGACATGGAACCCGACAGCCTGTTGGTCAATGTGGCCGCCGCTCAGTTGACCGTGTTCCAGGACGGTGTCCCGGTCTGGCAGACCCGCACCCAGGTCGGGCGTGCCGAGCGCCAGACCCCGTTGTTGAAGTCCCACGTCACACGCCTGACGCTGAACCCGACCTGGACGGTACCGCCGACCATCATGCGTGAAGACAAGCTGCCGGAAATCCGACGGGACCAGGCATTCCTCAGCCGGCAGGACCTGCGGGTGCTCGACCGTGATGGAAACCCGCTAGCGGCGGAGGACATCGACTGGGACAACCCGGGTAACATCCTCCTGCGCCAGGATGCCGGACCGAGAAATCCGCTGGGGCAGATGGCCGTGCGCTTCCCCAATCCGTTTTCCGTGTACCTGCACGACACCCCCAGCCAGGCGCTGTTCCAGAAAGGTCCACGGGCCTTCAGCTCAGGTTGTGTGCGGGTCGAGCATGCCATGCAGTTGCGCGACCTGCTGTTGAGTCCGGCGGAACGCCTACGCACCACCGAGCTGCTGGCCACCGGGCGCACGCACGAATTCAGGCTGTCGGTGCCCGTGCCGATCCTGCTCAGCTACTGGACCGTGCAAGCAGACGGCCATGGCCGATTGCTGTATGCCCCGGATATCTATAGTCGCGACCCGGTGTTGGTGACCGCGATGAGCAATACGCTTTGAGCCCCAGGGTCTGTTGACGTTTGGTGACGAACCGCGTTGCGATGCCAACGTGCGCGAGGCAAGGCGCGGGATGCCGCCAATGGTTGTTCCCTTGGCAAATCCCGCAACGCAGCCTCGCGCACGTTGGCGCGCAACCCGAAGGGCCGCCGTCGCGGTCGTCACCAAACGTCAACAGACCCTAGGTGCAACCGCGCAAGATTGTTCAAGACACGCGGCCGATTGACTGACACATTTGCAAACCCTTTCTTTGTTGTAGAGCGCTATGTCTGACACGTTATTGCCGCGCAGTGCCTTTCTGCGCGGAGCCGTTGCCGTCATGCCCTTGTCCCTGGCGACCGCGCCCTGGGGCTTGCTGGCGGGTTCCATGGCCATCGAGGCCAATCTCACGCCATTGCAGGGCCAGGGCTTGTCGAGCATCGTCTTTGCCGGTGCCGCGCAGTTGGTGGCGATTGGCATGCTCAAGGGCGGGGCCGGGATTTTCTCGATTCTGCTGACCACCTTGCTGCTGACCTCCCAGCACCTGCTGTACGGCATGAGCATGCGCCCCGTAGTGTCGCCACTGCCGGGCCGCTGGCGGGTCGGGCTGGGCTTCTTGCTCACCGACGAACTCTTCGCCCTGACCAGTCAATTCGACCAGCAGCAGTTCAACCGCTGGTATGCGCTGGGGGTCGGGCTGACGTTTTACGTGGCGTGGAACCTGTTCACCCTGGCCGGCATTGTGCTGGGCAGCAGCATTCCGGGGCTGGAACACCTGGGGCTGGACTTCTCCATCGCCGCCACCTTTATCGCCTTGATCACCCCAGTGGTGCGCAGTATCCCGACGGTGGTGTGCGTGGCGGTCTCGTTGTTCTGTTCGGTGTTGTTCAACTACTGGCAAGTGGGGTCGGCGCTGGTGCTGGCCGGTTTGCTGGGGATGAGTGCCGGGTTTGTCTGCAACAAGTTTTATGGAGCACGCACATGATGGTCTGGGCAGTTATTTTCGGCATGGGGCTGCTGGTGTTTCTCAACCGCTACGTGTTCCTGGAACCACGCTTGCCGGTGCGCCTGAGCAGCAATGCGCGGCAGTTCCTCGGGTTCGCGGTGCCGGGGATGCTCACGGCGATCTGCGGGCCGATCGTGTTCATGCCGGACCACCAACTGAATCTGCAATGGGACAATCCGTACCTGCTCAGTTCGATGGTGGCCATTGGCTTGGTGCTCTACACCCGCAGTACCTTGATCAGCATGTTGCTGAGCATGGCGTTCTTTTTCCTACTGCGCTGGTGGTTGTGACCTGGGCCTTCAGCGCTTTGAGGGATGCGTCGGTCGGACGGTCATGGCGCAATCGGCCGCGAGGGCTATCGTTGCCTGACTGAATTACTGCCTTCGAAGAGGACACCGTCATGAACACCAGCGATCTGCTTGAACAATTGTTGCGGGCCGGCCAGGGCTCGATGAGCCAACAGGGCGGTGGTGCCCCGGCAGGGCAAGGCGGCCTGGGCGACCTGGGGGGACTGCTCGGCGGGCTGCTGGGCGGCGCCGGCGGCGGTGCTGGTTCCGGTGGGGCGGGGATGGGCGGGCTGGGTGGTTTGCTCGGTGGACTGGGCGGCATGTTGGGGAGCGCGGGCGGTGGTGCTGGCGGTTCAACCCAGGGCCGCTCGGGCGGGACCAACTATGCCGCGCTGGCTTCCCTGGGCATGCTGGCGTTCCAGGCCTACCAGAGCTGGCAACGGCAACAGGCATCGGCCCCTCGACAGGCACCGCAGACCGTTGACCAGTTGCTGGGTGGGCCCGAAGTCGAAGATCACAGCCATGCGGTCCTGCGGGCATTGATTGCGGCGGCCAAGGCGGACGGTCGCATCGACCCGCAGGAACAGCAGATGATCAGCACCGAGATCGGTCGTCACACCGATGACCCAGACCTCCAGCAATGGCTCGATGAGGAAGTCGCCCGTCCACTGGACGCGGCCGATGTCGCGACCTCGGCGACCGACCCGGGCATCGCGGCGGAAATGTACCTGGCCAGTGTCATGCTGGTGGACGACCAGCAGGAGGCCGAACGTACGTATCTTGACGAGTTGGCGGCGGCACTGAGTATCGATCCGCAATTGCAGGTGCATCTGGAGCAACAGGCCAGGGGCAGGGCGGTCTAGGGTCCAACCCGGTACTTCAGGCAGGGGCGTTGCCGACCCTTGTGGCATCGATCGTGGCAGGGAGCAGGGCGGGTCGCCGGTTATAAAGTCAGATCATATTGGTATAGGTGGTTATAAGAAAAATCGCTATGCTGCTGCCAGCTTTTTCAGGTCGTCACGCTGGTTCGGTAAGGTATGGCAATGGACTTCGGTAATGTTGGATTTGTAGTTGCAGGCTTGCTTGTCGGGTTCATTGTCGGGATGACCGGAGTTGGCGGCGGATCGCTGATGACGCCGATCCTGCTGTGGTTCGGCATCAACCCGGCCACGGCTGTCGGCACCGACCTGCTCTATGCGGCGATTACCAAGTCCGGTGGCGTGCTGGTTCATCAGAAGAACCGCAACATCGACTGGAAAATTACCGGCTGGCTGACGGCGGGCAGCGTGCCTGCCGTGGCGCTGACCCTGGTGTTCCTCAAGTACTTGAATACCGATCCGCAAGCGACCAACGCGATCATCAAGCAGGCCCTGGGCTTTGTCTTGCTGTTGACGGCACTGGCCATCTTCTTCAAGGGCCGGCTGCTGGCCTTCGCCCATAAACACGCGGGCGACCACTACCACTTGAGCGCCAGGAGCCTGAACCTGCTGACGGTCGGCACGGGGGCGTTGCTCGGTGTGATGGTGGCGTTGACGTCCATCGGTGCCGGGGCCCTGGGCACGGTGGCGCTGTTCGTCCTCTATCCGTTCCTGGCCACCAAGCGCCTGGTGGGCACCGAGATCGCCCACGCCGTGCCACTGACCCTGGTGGCGGGCCTGGGGCATGCGAGCATGGGCAACATGGATTGGCACCTGTTGGGATTCCTGCTGATGGGCTCGTTGCCGGGGATCTACGTCGGCAGCCACTTGTCCGGGCGAATCTCCGATAGCGTTCTGCGTCCTTGCCTGGCCACCATGCTGGTGTTCATCGGCTACAAGTTGGCGTTCTAGTCGCGCGACTCCAGTGCACTGAGGATGTCGTGGGCGGCTTTTACCCTGAGTGCATTGGGGTAGTTCCGGTTCGCCAGAATCACGATGCCGATTTTCCGGCTGGGCACGAAGGCGATATAGGCGCCAAAACCATTGGTTGATCCGGTCTTGTTGATCAGCACATCGGCCTGCGGCGATTGCGCTGGCGTGAGCCAGGTGATCGCTTGCGCTTGCAGGGCCATATCCGACGAGTTGCCCGCCTGCAGTCGATCCAGTGTGACCGGGTAGGGGTAGAGCTCCCATCCCAGGCCCTGAGTCATTTCGCCGGCGCTGTAGTAGCCGGTGTGGGTGGTGGCGATTGCCGCTTGCAGCGCAGGCTCCAGCCGTGCCGGGTCAATGTTCGCTTCGACGTAGCGAATCAGGTCCGCGGTGCTGGACTTCATGCCATAGGCTTCGGAATCCAGGGCTCCGGGGCCAACCCGGACCGGTGCATTGGACTTGTCATAGCCCTGTGCGTAATGGCTCAGTTGGTCTTGCGGGACCTTGAGGTAGCTGTGCTTGAGGCCAAGTCTTGGCAGCAGGTCTTGCTCCATCACGTCATCGAAGGGTTTACCCAGGCTGCGGGCCGCGAGATAGCCGAACAGCCCGATACTTGGATTCGAATACTGCCGGTGGCTGCCGACGGGGTAGCGTGGCGTCCACTTTTTGAAATACCCGAGCATGCGCTGCGCGTCGTCGGCGTCGGCCGGAAACTGCAAGGGCAGGCCGCCCGCGCTGTAGGTGCCGAGCTGGAGCAGGCTGACGTTGTCGAAAGTGCTGCCGCGCAACGCTGGCCAGTGCTTGCTCGCCGGATCACTCAGGGTCATTCGGCCGGTGGCCAGGGCGTAGGCGCCCAGGGTTGCGGTGAAGGTTTTGCTGACGGACCCGAGTTCGAACAAGGTGTCATTGCCGACGGCTTGGCCGCTTTCTCGGGACGCCACTCCGTAATTGAAATAATGCACCTTGCCCTCCACCGTGACCGCGACGGCCATGCCGGGAATGTCCTGCTCTTGCATCACAGGCTTGAGACTGGCGTCCACCACGGCTTTGACCCGCAGGTCTTGTTCATCGGCGCTGGCAACGTGGCTGGCACCGAACATCAATAGACAAGCGCTGAGCAGGCGCAGTCGGGTTGTGGGGCAGGTGTGCATGATCGAACCGATATCCCTATGGGTTGAAGAGGTGACCGGCCTTGGGGAAAGGCATGGCGTAATCGATAAGGGGTCGACTGTATGCGGTTTATCGCCGGACGACAAACGAGGCTGGTGAGCTCGCCTGCCTGTATGACGCACCCGGCGCCATACAGGCGGAGTGAGCGGACTACTTGCGCGCCTCCAGAATCAGGTTGAACGGTGTCTCGGCTGCCCGGCGGAAATGCGTGAAGCCAGCCTCGATGAAGACATCCCGCAGCCGTGCTTCACCCGCTTGTGCACCGAGCCCCAGGCCGACTTCCTGCGACAGCGAGTTGGGCGTGCAGATGAACGTCGATGCCGCGTAGAACAACCGTCCGACCGGGGTCGCGTTCTGGTCGAGCTGGTCAGTGGCATACGGTTCGACCAACAGCACCGTACCGTCGGGCTTGAGCGATTGATACGCATGTTTGGCGGCGCCCACCGGGTCGCCCATGTCGTGCAGGCAGTCGAAGTAGCAGACCAGGTCGTAATCGTTGCCGGGGTAATTCTTGGCCGTGCCCTGGACGAAGCGTGCACGGTCCGCCACGCCGCCTTCCTCGGCGCGCTGGGTCGCCGTGGTGATGGAGGGGGCATGGTAGTCGAAGCCGACGAAGGTCGAGGCCGGGAAGGCTTTGGCCATGACCACGGTTGAAGCGCCGTGACCGCAGCCGACATCCGCCACCTTGGCCCCGGCTTGCAGTTTATCGACCACGCCTTCCAGCGCCGGCAACCACTCGCCGACCAGGTGCGCGCGGTAGCCGGGCCGGAAGAAGCGCTCGGTGCCGCTGAACATGCAGGTGTGGTGATCGCCCCAGGCAAGTGCGCCATCGCCGCGCATGGCCGCGACCAGTTTGTCCTTGTCATGGAACAGTGACGCAATCACCACGGCACCGCCGGCGACGTACACCGGTGAGTCTTCGACGGCCAGCGCCAGGGCCTGCTCTTCCGGCAGGCGGAACGTGCCGTCGCTGTGCTCCATGTAGCCTGAAGCCGCATGGGCGCTAAGCCATTCACGCAGCAGCCGGGCATTGCAACCGGTCTTGCCGGCCAGTGCCTCGGGGGTGACGGGTTGACTGTCGGCCATCGCCCGGTACAGGCCCAGTTCTTCTCCCAGAATCACGTTGGCAAGCATCGCCGCGCCGCCCATGTCGGTAACCAACTTGCCCATGAAGTCATTCAGTTTGCCTTCGTCCATCGCCGGCGCTCCCAAAAAAAGGCCACCGGCGAACGAGGAGGCGTGCAATGACGGCGACCTTTCAGGCGGTGGTCGGGTGGATGATCAGGGCAACAGCGCAGACGTGAAGCAAGGCCATGCCGTCTGCCACGCGAATGCCCGGACACAGCGTATGTCCGGGCAGTTTGGACGCGATACCGTCGTCCTGCTGGGTGTCACTGTGGGGCAGGGCCCCACAGGACGATTACGAATGGGCCATTGGTTCCAGCGTCATGAGCGTGGTAATGGGCAGGCACGCTGCTGATGGACGCGAATTTGGCTATGTCCCCCTACCGGGAACACTTTGAGTGTAGTCCGCGCGCACCCTCCCTGCGTTGATCGCGGGATATTTGCCGTGGGCATCTGGACAAACGGCCACTAGGGGCGGGTCATGATTTCCAGCAGGTGGCCATCCGGGTCATCGAAGTACACCCTGCGCCCGCCAGCCATTTCGTTGATCTGAGCGGGGCGCTGTTTGCCGGGGTCCGCCCAGTACGGCAGCCCTTGCGCCGCCAGGCGCGCGAACACCTGGTCGAAGGTCGGGTCGTCGAGCAGAAAGGCATAGTGCTGCAGGCTGATCGTGTCGTTGTCGTAGTAGTCCAGCGACACCCCGTTATCGAGCTTCACGATCAGCATCGGGCCAAAAGGCGTCGGGGCGGGTAGCCCGAGCAGGCTGGCCAGGAAAGGTGCCGAACGCTGTTTGTCGCGGCACCAGACGATGGTGTGATTGAGTTGCACGCTCATGGCTGAAACCTCCGTGACCCTGCTTTGTGGCTTGCCTCTTCAGGCTAGTTCGCGGCTCGGGATCAAGTTGCGGATTAAGCCCGCTGACCTAAGCTTGGCAACATGGCGGCAGAAATTTCAGGCAGCTGATCTGGATCTTTCGCCTTGATGCGCAATCATATAGCGTGGATATCAAAAGGAGATGCGCATGCTCATTCGGTCACTGACCCTCGCTACGCTGTTCGCTGTTTCCGGGCCTTTGTTCGCTGCCGATAGCGACACACCGCTGGCCCAAGAGCGCGGCAAGACCCGCCCACTGATTGTCATCGCTCCCAGCAGTATCGACCCGACACTGGTCAATCTCAAAAAATCACTGGATGAGCCGGCCAACAAGAAAGCCTTTCAAGAGCGCAACATGGTGCTTTACACCGTGGTCAACCTCATGGGCCAACGCGACGGCAAGGACCTTGACGCGCAAACCACCATGGCGCTGATTCGCGAACTGAAACTGGGCGTCAGCGGCGAGACCAAGGTCATCCTGGTGGGCAAGGACGGCGAGAAAAAACTCGACCACCTGGGGCCGATCGAGACCAGGGTGGTGTTCGAGACCGTTGACCAACTGCCCGCCGCCGAGAAAGAAGCGATGCCGCCACCCCCTCCGGTGGTGGAAACGCCACCAGCCAAGGGCGGCAAGGCGGCCAAACCCGCCAAGCCACCTCAACCGCTGGACGACTGAAAACCAGTGCCGGTGCGCGCCTCCCCACACTTGCGGCCAAGGTGTTTGCGCAAGGGCTGCAGGCATAAAAAAACCCGGCGCAACCGAAGTCACGCCGGGTGTGTTGCCAGTCAACGCGCGGATATCGTGGATCCGCGTGCTGACTGTTGAACGCTTGAAAACTCAGGCCCGTTCGAGGGCCAGTGCCACGCCCTGACCACCACCGATGCACAGGGTGGCGAGGCCTTTCTTGGCGTCGCGCTTGATCATCTCGTGCACCAGCGACACCAGTACGCGGCAACCCGAGGCGCCAATCGGGTGGCCCAGGGCAATGGCGCCACCGTTGACGTTGACCTTGCCCGCATCCCATTGCAGTTCTTTGCCGACCGCCAGTGCCTGAGCGGCGAAGGCTTCGTTGGCTTCGATCAGGTCCAGTTGTTCCAGGCTCCAGCCGGCCTTGTCGAGGCAGCGGCGGGTGGCGGACACCGGGGCAATGCCCATGATGGCCGGGTCGACGCCGGCATTGGCGTAAGCGGCGATCTTCGCCATGACCGGCAGGCCCAGTTGCCGGGCCTTGTCGGCACTCATCAGCAGCACCGCAGCGGCACCGTCATTGAGCGACGAGGCGTTGCCGGCGGTGACGCTGCCGTCTTTCTTGAAGGCCGGCTTGAGCTTGGCCAGTGATGCGGCACTGGTATCGGCGCGGGGTTGTTCATCCACGGCGAAGGACAACGGATCGCCTTTGCGCTGGGGGATCAGGATCGGCGTGATCTCCTCGGCAAAACGCCCGCCTTCAATGGCGGCCGTGGCTTTTTGCTGGGAGGCCGCGGCGAAGGCGTCCTGTTCCTCGCGGGTCAGTTGGTACTTGTCCACCAGGTTCTCGGCGGTGATGCCCATGTGGTAATCGTTGAACGCGTCCCACAGGCCATCGCTGATCATGCTGTCGACCATCTTCGCGTGGCCCATGCGCAGGCCGGTGCGAGCGGCCGGCAACACATAGGGGGCCAGGCTCATGTTTTCCATGCCGCCGGCGATGATCACTTCGGCGTCGCCGCAGCGAATCGCCTGGGCACCCAGGTGCAGGGCCTTGAGGCCCGAGCCGCAGACCTTGTTCAGGGTCATCGCCGGTACCGCGTGGGGCAGGCCGGCGAGGATCGCGGCCTGGCGGGCCGGGTTCTGCCCCGAGCCTGCGGTCAGCACGTGGCCCAGGATCACTTCATCGACCTGATCGGCCGCCAGGCCGGTTTGCGCCAACAACTGGCGAATCACCGCCGCGCCGAGTTCCGGTGCCGGAATGCTGGCCAGTGCGCCCTGGAAACTGCCGATGGCCGTACGGGTGGCGGCGACAATCACGACTTCTTGCATCAGATATCTCCTCAGTACGCGAATCAGGCGAACTGCATTTCCGGAACATGGTCAGGGACGATCAGTTTGCCGGCGGTCTTGCTGACGATTTCGTCGACGCTCACACCCGGCGCACGTTCCTTGAGGATGAATGCGCCGTTGTCGATTTCCAGGTAAGCCAGGTCCGTCAGCACGCGCTTGATGCAGTTGGCGCCGGTCAGCGGCAGGCTGCAATAGGACAGCAGTTTGGACTCACCGTCCTTGGAGGCGTGGGTCATGGTGACGATGATGTTGTCGGCACCGGCCACCAGGTCCATCGCACCGCCCATGCCCTTGACCAGTTTGCCAGGGATCATCCAGGAGGCGATGTTGCCGTGTACGTCGACTTCAAAGGCACCGAGCACGGTGAGGTCGATATGGCCGCCGCGGATCATCGCGAAGGATTCGGCGGAGGAGAAAATCGACGCGCCAGTGCGGGCGGTAACGGTTTGCTTGCCGGCGTTGATCATGTCGGCGTCGACCGCGTCGTCAGTCGGGAAGGCGCCCATGCCGAGCAGGCCGTTTTCCGACTGCAGCATGACTTCCATGCCTTCTGGAATGTAGTTGGCGACCAGGGTCGGAATGCCGATGCCCAGGTTTACGTAGTAGCCGTCCTGCATTTCGCGGGCGACGCGCTGAGCCATTTGTTCGCGGGTAAGAGCCATTTTTTATTCTCCGTTGTTCGTCGGGCTGGGGGCGAGAATCACTTGCGCACGGTGCGCTGTTCGATGCGTTTTTCGAACGTGCCGCAGATGACCCGGTCAACGTAGATGCCGGGGGTGTGGATCTGGGTCGGGTCCAGCTCGCCAGGTTCGACGATCTCTTCGACTTCGACCACGGTGATCTTGCCGGCGGTGGCCGCCAACGGGTTGAAGTTCTGTGCGGTGTGGCGGTAGACCACGTTGCCGAAGTGGTCGGCTTTCCAGCCTTTGACGATGGCGAAGTCGCCGGTGATGGATTCTTCCATCAGGTACGGACGGCCATTGAACTCACGGATTTCCTTGCCTTCGGCCACCGGGGTGCCGACACCGGTCGCGGTGAAGAAGGCCGGGATGCCTGCGCCGCCTGCGCGCATTTTTTCCGCCAGGGTACCCTGGGGGGTCAGCACCACTTCGATTTCGCCGCTGAGCAACTGCTTCTCGAACAGGGCGTTCTCGCCCACGTAGGAGGCCACCACCTTGCTGATCTGGCGGTCTTCGAGCAGTACGCCCAGGCCAAAGCCGTCGACGCCGCAGTTATTGGAAACCACGGTCAGGTCGCGGGTGCCTTTGTGTTTGATCTCGGCGATCAGGTTCTCCGGAATGCCACACAGGCCGAAGCCACCCGCAATCACGGTCATGCCGTCTTCAAGGCCGGCCATGGCCTCTTCATAGGAACTCACGCGCTTGTCGAAACCTGCCATATGCACCTCTTTTGTTCTTTGTGGGCGGCTGGCTAGCCGTAGGGGAGCAGTGTTGCGCCGATGGATATATTTGTTAAATTGATTTTTAGGTTAGATTGATTGATAAGTCTCATTAATTGGTTGCGAGCAGCGTGCAGCCTGCAACTGATAGCGGGAGTAGAACGACCGATGACCGTCAAGCAGATCCGGGCATTTCTGGCGGTGGCCCAGAGCCTAAGCTTCGCCGTGGCCTGTGAGCGCCTGCACCTGTCGCAGTCGGCGCTGAGCCTGACCATTAAGGCACTGGAAGAAAGCTTGGGCGGGCGGTTGTTCAGCCGGACCACGCGCAACGTGGCGCTGACCCCGGAAGGTGAGTCGCTGTTGCCGCTGGCCCGACGGCTGATTGCCGACTGGGACAACACCGAGGACGAAATGCGCCAGCGCTTCACCCTCCAGCGCGGCCGGGTGACCCTGGCGGCCATGCCTTCGTTTGCCGGCAACCTGCTGCCACCGATCCTCAAGACTTTCCGTGCCCGTTACCCCAAGGTCAACGTCACGGTCAACGATGTGATCAACGAACAGGTGCTGGAAATGGTCCGCGACCGCCAGGTGGAACTGGGCGTGGCCTTCGAGCCGATGCAGAGTTCTTCGCTGGAGTTCACCCCGCTGTACCTCGACCGGTTTATCGCGGTGGTGCCCAGTGATTCGCCGTTGGCCGAGTTGACTGAAATCGACTGGAACACCCTGCTGGAACAACCCTTCATTACCCTGCAACGACCGTCCACGGTGCGGGTGATGCTGGAAGAACACCTGCAGGCGCGCCAGACCCGGCTGCCGGTGGCGTTCGAAAGTCATCAGTTGGCCACGGTCGGGCGCATGGTCGCCAGCGGGCTGGGTGTCAGCGCCGTGCCCGCCCTGTGTGCCGAACAGATGCGCGAGCTCGGCGCCCGTTGCATCCCCCTGAGCGAACCGACCATCGAACGCGCCATCGGTGTGCTGACCCGCCCCGGTGCCGAACTGTCGACGGCGGCCCAGGCGCTGTTCGACATCCTCAAAGGTGAGGTCCGGCTGTAGGCCCGCAAAGCGAACCTATGATGTTTGGCCATCGTGGGCTCTTGCCTTTGATGGGCGCGGACTCTACTGAATCCCGACGCTTGCAGGGTTCAAATGAGTTTTGACTGATTTCGTACAGAGCCTAGGGTTTAAAGGATGTTCTGACTTCGCCGTGCTTATCTACGGTGCCTATTATTTTTCTCACGATATTATAGCTACCCCCATCGTCATTGGTTTTTTTGTCATCAAGCAAGACCGTGATCTTTTCTCCTGGTGTATAACCAATTGTTTTAATGAGGAGTCCCACAGTGTCCCCAGAGGATGCACTTTCAAGCTCGATAGAAAAGTCACTTGCCATCCATGTTGCCGATATGATTTCTTTACCATCGTCGTGTAATGGAGTGGTCGCACTTCCTGTGCTCTCTATCGTTCCGGTCGGGGTGGGGCAAACCACATTGCTGCAAGCCGTTGTCAGGAGGCTCAGCGCGCAAATTACTACTAACGATGTAAAATTCATTATTTGCTCGCTGTATGGTTTTCACAGGGCGGCGTGCTTAATGTCAATTGGCGCTGAGTCGTCTTTCAAGAGTGGCCTTGCTATCATTTTATGGCCAATTGATGCATTTTAAATGGTTATTTCCGCTTGATTATATAAAGGTGCTCATTCGCTGAAAATAGAGAGTATTTTAAATTTGGATTTGTGTAGTAGGCAAAATCTACGAGTAAGCTCTCTTTTGGTGGAAAAGTTTCACCCTTGAAGTCAGTGCGGGATAAGCTGCCTTTGTTTTTGAACTTCAAGCTGCTTTCACCCACCGTCACTTGATAATAACCTACGCCATCCCAGCTGTAAGACATGTGGCAACCCACCTGATCTGAGGCGCAGAATTTACTGTATGTTTGTCTTTCAAAGTATGGGATTGTAATGTTGTTTGGCGGTACATATCGTCCAAAACTACGTTCAGTGTCAGTGAAGTCTGTGAACAAGGTGTTGAAGCCTGATATTCTTTTGCCAGAATAATCAGATTTTAATGAATTCCCGTACAGGATGTACCACTCGCTCGTTGAGTTAAGATAGTATATTTTTCGAATTCGTCGCTTGTTTTCTTGTGGGCTGATTTTTTCCCAAGCTGCAACGTCATCCAGTCGCGCGCTTTTTCTTACGACTTCTTTGTAGTAAGCGTCGACCTGTTCGGTACTCCAGGTTAACTCTTGGTTGACGGGAATAAACGGTTTCTTTGTATTGTCACCGTTGAATGGCCAGGTGGAGTAGTAAGCCTTCTCTTTGTTTACCAGAAAAACACCATCAACCATTTCTTCATTGCCGGTGTTTTCCTTTGCCAGGAAGCTTCTTGTAAATTGACGTCTGTCAATAATATTTCCAGAGGTGTCCAGTTTGTAGAGTTCGTACAAGCGGGTGCTGTTGTCAATGTCTGTTGCGACTTTAATGATGACGTTGTTTGTGACTTTATTGATGCTGTGTTCGACTGTGGCTCGCGGTGGGGTTTTAAACTTTTCAATGGTGTAGTTTTCGAACTCTGTGATTTCGTCGATATATTTATAATCTACGAATTCAGTGGGTAGCTTTTCTATTTTCTCGCTAGAAAAAAGCGGGGGAGAGTCTTGGTAACCGCAACCCGCCAATACGCTGAGTGCGGAAATGGTAAAAAATGAGATGATTAGGTTCATATATACGATCTTGATCCGTCAAGGTGGCTCGTTGCTTATGCCATAATGCTGCTAACTTCTCAGCCTCGCAGCTATCGACCAGATGATTTCCCGTTCCGCATGCTTCGATTGTGTGGCAGCATCAGTGTAGCTCGCATCGCCAGAAACGTAGCTCTTCCACCCTACAACACATCGGCCAGGTTGGCCGCTGTCCCGACAGGTACCCTTTGCGACTCTTGATCGAGGGCAGCGCGGCAATCCAGATCACTCTGTCATTTGCAAGTAAATTGAGCCGAAAAACGGGATAAATGCGAGCCGGGCCGATTTCAAATGCGCGCCGTAACAGCTAACGAGTGCCTGATCTTTGCCCGCGAACCATGAATGAACTATCTAGATTATTGCAATATTTGGGCAGGTTGCATTTTCAGGTGAGCGCCCAAGGAATTCACTTGCCCAAACTCCAAAGGAGACGTACCAGGGGTCATTGACATCAAGTAATTCTGCTTCGGCTTCTTCAAGCCCGCTGTTCGCCGCATTTTGAAGCCAGAGCCTGCTCTGTTTCGAATCTACGGCGACATTATGATCCCCTGAACCATAAATTTGACTAAGGGTAAATTGAGCTTGCCCGTGATGCTGCAGGGCTGCCTGACAGAGCCAGTACGCGGCTTTGCGATCGTCAGAAGAATACGCGGCGTCCATTTCGTTCATGCTTCCGTCTGCTTCCATGGCGGCCTGTTCGATGCCGCGAGTATCGGTCCAGTACAATGTACTCAAGGTATATTGAGCTTCGGCATTGCCCTGTTTGGCAGCTTGCTCATACCAATACATGGCTTTCATTACATCTTGTTCGACCCCGGTTCCTCGCAAGTAGCTAAATCCAAGCTCCATTTGCGCTAAATCCAAGCCTCGTTTTGCTGCCTGCTGTAGATACGAAATCATTCTTTTTTCGTCAGGCTCGCCAACATCGCCATCTCTATAAAGGATCGCTATTTCAAACGCCGCGCGTGCATTACCTAATTCTGCAGCCTTACCATACCAGCGCAACGCACCGGAGTAATTCTGTTGTGTGTAATACGTGTAGCCTAGATTAAAGGCTGCCTGGGCATCGCCTTCTCGGGCTTTTTGAATCCAGGTCATCTCTTGCTCGGCGCCCTCTGCCGCCTGGGCCTCATAAGACTGTTTATCCTCGGCGTGGACCTGCAGGCTTATGACTGACGTTACAGCAAGCAATACGCGTAGTAGCAGGGTATAGACACTCATGATTTTCTCAATTCCCATTAAGTTCGGCCGCTCTCCAAGGAGAACTGTCATTGCTTATGTTTTTCCATACACGCCCATCGGTCGTTCGAAAGGTGCCTCCTGTCGCACAACATCCACCCGCTCCGAACGCCATCCGTCCAAGCCAGACTGTTACTGCGGCCTCTTCTGCTTTGAGAAATTGCCGATCACAGACGGTGAAAAATGGATAAAATTCAGGTTCGACAACCAGGAATGCCTCCATATTTTTTAACGCGCCATTTATTCTGTATACCTTACAGTCGTGAACGGCAAAGTGAACAGCTTTCCCCTGCAGCGCGCCCTCGAAGGCAAGCTCTGGTGGAACGTCACGAAGCAAAATCTCTGCTGCACTTGGTGTTAGCTCGGGCTCCGCAGATTCTGTAATCGACGGTACAAGACTGGCCACGCTCAGCACCAACGCGTGAGCACCGACGACTATCCAAAATGGCTTGCGCGAGGGCGGTGCGACACTTCGAAGCGCTTCTTCTATGCGTTGCTTCAGCATATTGCGCAAGATCTGATCATCAGTACTAGATAGTGCGGCTTCATGCTGACCTTGCTCCTGTTGCCATTGGGCAAAGATTTCCATCAGTGGAACATGCTGAAGAACGATACCTGTTATTTTGCGCGCGGTCCTTCCTCCTCCCAAAGGAACACTCAGAGTATCGACAGAAAGCCAGCCCTTTGTGCGTGGCAATATTTGTGGTGTACATGACTTGAGTTCAAAACAGTCGGCGATGGCATCGGCAAGCTTTGGGGCCAAGGTATCGATATTCACGTTCAGTACTCAATGCAGGGCTTTGGCTCGACCCTACGCGATGCCCTCGGTTGTGAAGCCGAAGGTGGGCCCCGGCAATGGAATCTGGAGTGTTCCCTGGTGCACATCGCCCAGGCCGAGTGTGGGGTGGTGGTGGTGGTGGTGGTGGTGGTGGTGGTGGTGGTGGTGGTGGTGGCCCAGCAGGAGTCCGCGCAAACGGTAATCGAGCAACTGTGTCAACGCAGCGGCGGCAAGATCCAGCCACCTCAGTTCGCGCAACGTACCCTGGGGGTTGGCGCGCAGATCGTGCGCGATCTCAATGTGCGCAAAATGCGCCTGCTCAGTTCGCCAGTTCCCTACAAGGCCGTGTCGGGGTTCGATCTGGAAGTGGTGGAGTTTGTGCCGTTCCAGATGCCGTCGTAGGGATCGACAGCACCACGCCTGTGGAGCGCCTACTCGACGTTCCACAGGCGTGTCTGTAGTCGTTTTGTCAGATGTTTGAAGGATCTGTCTGCAAAATACCAGGCCGAATCTGAATTTCCGGCAGCCCGATCAACAACCCGTTTCGCTGATGCAGAATCGCTCACCTTCATTCTGCGCCAGAGACATCGGATGCTCGCACCTGCCCAGTACCGCTATGACGTCCAGGACCGACGGCTGCACGTGACCTTGCCGGACGGCGCAACCCGCACCTTCAGCTACAACGACCGTGGCCAGGTGACGGCCGAACAGGATGAGCTGGGGCAGGTCATACGCTACGAGTACGACGACAAACTGCACCTGCTCAGGCGGCGGATCAATGCCGATGGCACTCAGCTTCGTTATGGCTATGACGACACCCGGCGGTTGCTTTGCGAGATCGAAAACGAGGTGGGCGAACAGTATCGGCTGGTGTACGGCAGCATCGGACTGATCGAGCAGGAAACCGGTTTCGACGGGCGGCGTACGGCTTACCGCTATGACCCCAAGGGGCATCTGCTGGAGAAAACCGAGTTCGGCGATGACGGCGCCATGCTGATCACCGGCTACCGACGTGACGGGGCGGGGCGCCTGTTGATCAAGACCTTGCCCGATGGCAATCAGGTGGAGTATGGCTACGACAACCTCGGCCGACTGCTGAGGGTCGATGATGGCAATCACTGGCCACTCAACTTCACGTACGACCTCCAGGCCCGCTTGATCAGCGAGCATCAGGGCTGGGCTCGCTTGTGTTACCGCTACGATGACGCTGGCCGACTCAACCAGGTGCAGTTGCCGGACAACCGCTTCCTCGACTATCGCTACGCCGAGGACGGTATGTTGTCTGCCATTGATTTCGATGGCGAGCGGCTGACCCGTCATCACTTTGAATCCGGTCGCGAGCAGGAGCGCCAGCAAGGCCCATTGCTCAGCGACTACCACTACGACGAACAGGGTCGGTTGCAGGTTCATGCGCTCAGCCGACCCGACCGTCCGCTGTACATGCGCCACTACAGCTATGGGGTCAACGGCAACCTGGCGACCATCGCCGACAGTCGTCACGGCCAGCGCAGCTACTATTACGATGCCCGTAATCGCCTGGTCCGCGTGCGTCACGCGCGTGGCGAAGCGACGCAGCAGTTCGCCTACGACCCGGTCGGCAACGGACGGCAAGGCGACCGTCTCTGTGAATACGACGCCTTTGGCAACCTGGTCTGTGAGCGCCAAGCTAGCGATCCCTCGCTCGTGACCCAGTACCGCTACGACTGTCAGCACCGGCTGGTCAGTGTGCTCCTGCCCAGTGGCCGCTTGGCGACCTACCGCTATGACGCCTTCGGTCGGCGCACGGCCAAAACCGTCGATGGCAATACGGGCGAGTTCTTCTGGCAAGGCGAGCAACTGGTCGCCGAATTCTCCGGCGAGCATGATCGCAGCTACGTGTTCGAGCCCGGCACGTTCCGTCCGCTGGCGATGCTTGACCGTCATGGCGCGGGGCCGGTGCGCCCGTTCTACTACCAGCTCGATCATCTGGGCACCCCGCAGGAACTCACGGACAGCCGCGGCCAGATCGCCTGGGCCGCCACCTACCAGGGTCAGGGACAACTCGCCGGCCTCAGGCACTCCGACGAGGAACCGTTGGAGCAGCCATTGCGGTTTCAGGGGCAGTATTTCGACACCGAAAGTGGCCTGCACTACAACCGGCATCGCTACTACAGCCCGGACCTTGGCCGGTATCTGACACCGGTTGCGAACAGGCTGGCAGGTGGGCTCAACGCTTATCTCTACACGCCGAACCCGACGGGCTGGGTCAACCCATTGGGGCTCACCCCTTGTCCGGCTGGCGCCCGGTGCGAACTGGGTCCGGAGGTGGAGGATCCGACGAGCAAGGCATGGGTCGATGGGGGGGAGCCGACGGTGCCAGGGCCGTGGATACAGGCCGGTTCCCGGCTCAAGTAAATGGCGGTATATCCGTCTGTCAGTTTTTTAATGAGGTGCTGCTCTTTTCACGAAATTCTCACATTTGCAGGCGCAGATTGACCAGACAAAAGGACTTGACCCCATAGACAGAGAACCCGCCATGCGCGGGTTTTTTGTTGTCAATCTGCCAGCATTTTCGCCTGGGTTATTGCCGCCTCAATCGCTGCCCGTGCCTGGGGGCTATTCTTCCAGCAACTGGACCCGACGATGGCTGACGCCTGGGTCACGATCTCAAGCGCATTGGCCTGGCTCAGTTGCTCAAGTGAGTTGAATCCCAATTGCTCCAACCGATGGACGACAGTCGGACCGACTCCTTTGACGCTTAACAGTGTTTGCGTTTCTTCCGTTGAAAATCCCATGGCAACTCCTTTTTCCAGATTCGCGACACTGTAGCCCATGCCTGTCATGAATGGAGCTGGAGTAAGCGCGATTCACGGTTGCGGTCAGGGTTTGACACCACGCAACATAGCTTGCGCCTGGTCCTGCAGCGCCTGCGGGGTGGCCAGGTTGCCGTCGATCACGGTGATCACCGCATGGCCCAGGGATAACAACCAGGCGTCGGCCTGTTGTTGGCTCGGGGTCGGGGCGGGTGGGGCGACCAGATTGACTCGTACGATGCCGTCCGCCCCCCGTTGCGAGGTGAAGTTGACCTTGTCCCAATTGCCGATCGGCGCAAATTTCACCCCTTTGACCTCGCTCGCCGGCAGTGGCGGGTAGTTGAGGTTCAGCCCGTTGACGCCCGGCAGGCCGAGCACGTTCAACTCACAGGCCTGAGGGTCTGTTTTGCAGCGGGCGCGAGCCTGGGTGCCGGCTTCACTGGCCAGGGTGATCACCCGTACCGCAAAGTCGGCGGAGTCGCCCATGGCATCGAGGGTCTTGCGGTAGTCGGCCTTCTGGTCGCGGATGATCAGGTCCATATCAATGGCTGTCGACATGGCCTCCGCCGGCACGCCCTTGAACATGACCCGGACGGCGGCGTTGAGGGTGCCGGACATCTGGGTCAGCGGGCCGACGTTTTCGCCGAAGTTGGTCCCGAAGACCACCAGCTCCGGGCGCCGGTCCTTGAGCAGCAGATCGAGGTCGACGTTGACCGCGTCCACCGGGGTGCCAATGGCCGAGTTCTTGCCGGCCGGCGCGCTGTAGCCGTCCGATGGCCCGACACAGAATTTGTGCGGGGCCAATTCAGTGACCGCCAAGGCTTGACCGGGGATCACCACGCTGGTGGCGCTGATGCCGCTGCTGTCATTCAACGGGCCGACCAGGGTCACGTCGTGACCTGCTGCCGTCAGCGCCTGGTACATCGCATCAATGCCGGGGGCACGACAACCGTCGTCGTTGGTCAGCAGAATGTCCAGCGCCTGGGCATTGAGTGACAGGCCAGCGCTGGCCAGGGCGAAGGCGCCGGTGAGTGGTTTGTTCATGGGGGACTTCCCTGGAGGTAAACGGAACAGACGAAAAAGCCCCGACCGAGTGATTCGGCCGGGGCTTTTCAGCACTTAGCGGGTACCGAGCTTGCGCAAGTCGCCCGGGGTGAAGTTGTCATCGACGAAGTGGCTGGCATTCCCGGCGCCGGCTCGACCATTGGCCCGGCGATGACGTTCGGTTACGTGGCGGCCAATCACATTCACCCGCAGAGTCAATGCCAGGTCTTGTCGGACCGGACGGCGTCGGGGAGTGGCCAGTGAACGGCAAGCGCAATCAGGTCGCGGTGGTCACAGGGGCCAGCCGTGGAGTTGGCCAGGGTATCGCGCTGGCACTCGGGGCTTTGGGTATGACGGTCTACATTACCGGGCGCAGGCCGGAGCAGAGTGGCTCGAATCTCTACGGGCATGCCCTGCGCGGTTCACTGGAGCAGACCTCTGCCGCTATCACGGCGGCGGGCGGGCGTGGTATCGCGGTGGTGTGTGATCATGCCGAAGACCGGCAGGTACAGGCATTGTTTGCCCGGGTCCAGGCAGAGTGCGGGCACCTGGACTTGCTGGTGAGTAATGCGGCATTCATCCACGACCAGTTGCTCGAGCCGGGGCCGTTCTGGGCCAAGCCCCTGGAGCTGGTGCGGATTCTCGAGATGGGGCTGCGTTCGGCCTATATCGCCAGTGACTACGCCGCGCCGCTATTGTTGCGCAGTGAACAGGGATTGATCTGTTTCACCTCCTCGTTTGGCGCCGGGTGTTACATGCACGGCCCGGCGTACGGTGCGCAGAAAGCCGGTTGCGACAAGTTGGCGGCGGACATTGCGATAGATTTCGAAGGTCACGGCGTGGCGGCGGTGTCGCTGTGGCTCGGCCCGCAATTGACCGAGCGCACGCGCATTGCCGGTGAACAGCATGGCGAACAATACCGGGCGTTTCTGGCCGAGGCCGAAACGCCGCAGTTCAATGGCCGGGTGATTCATGCCTTGCTCAACGACCCGCACCTGATGCGCTTGTCCGGCCAGACCCTGGTCACCGCCGAAATGGCCCCGAGTTATGGCATCAGTGAAGCCGGGGGTCGACAACCCCCGTCCCACCGTGCGCGGCTCAACGACCCGCGCCAGCAGCATCCGGCACGGGTGGTCTGAGCCGGTGTCTGTTTGACTGTTTACGCGGCCACCGCCTGCTGTTGTTGCTTGAGCAGCGGCACGGCCCGCACCGAGTCGCCCGGTTGCAGTTGCAGACGCTTGGCTACCAGGCGGTCGACCAGCAGGTGGTGGCCATTCAGTTGGGCGCGCGCGGCGGTGATGCGGCAATTTTCCAGGCGCCGGTTATGGATCAGCCAGGCCGGTGCGTGGTCGTCGGGCGTGCCGATGGCCAGCGCCAGCGTCTGGCTGTCGCGCACGGCGCGGATGTCGGGTATCCGGGCTTCTATCACCGGGCCGGCATCGAAGATGTCGATGTAGCCCTGATGAGAAAAACCTTCGGAACAGAGGATTCTGCGGGCCGGTTCCGCATTGCTGTGGGCCTTGCCGATCACCGCTTGGGCTTGCTCGGTGAGCAGGCAGGTGTACAACGGCTGGCGCGGCATCAGCTCGGCGATGAAGGCTTTGTTGCCGAGCCCGGACAGGTGATCGGCGTGGCTGAAATCCATCTTGAAAAAGTGCCGGCCCAGGCTGTCCCAGAAGGGCGAACAGCCTTGTTCATCCGCGCTGCCCCGGAGCTCGGCAATCAGTTTTTCACCGAACAACTGCGGGTATTCGGCGACAAACAGCAAGCGTGCCACGGACAACAGGCGACCGTTATGGCCCTGGCGTTGATCCGGGTGCAGGAACAGCGAGCAGATTTCCGATTGGCCGGTCATTTCGTTGTTCAGGAACAAGGTCGGGATCCGGCGCTGGATACCCAGGTCTGTCGAGGTATTGACCGTCATTCCCACGCGGTAGTTGTACCAGGGCTCTCGCAAGCCAATGGCACCGCTCAGGGCGCTGATACCGATGACTTGCTGGTCGTCATCCTCGAGTACGAACAGATAGTCGGCATCGGCCCTTTCAACCTGGTTGGCGAAGGTGCGCTGGGCCCAGCGCAGGCGATGGCTCAGGCGCTCTTCGTTGGCGGGCAGGGTGGTGAAGCCGGAGCCGGCGCGTTGTGCCAGTGTCAGCAGTGCACGCAGGTCAGTCAGTTGAGCCGGGCGCACGATCATGATGGCGCTCCTTGAATGCCGAAGACCCGAGTCATAGGGCAACCAACCGGACCGGACTGCCGTCGGCCAGTTGCAGGGCACCCAGCGTGGCGGTATCCAGCATGACCGGTTCACCTGCGCTCCAGTCCAGCTCGATGACCATTGCCCGGTACTGTGGCAGGGCGTCATTGCTGACCAGGTACGGTGTCTTGCCAAGGGTCGGTGTACCTGCCCGCGCAATGGCCATGCGCGAATCGGCAATCGAGCGGATGCTCGGGGGGCGCGCAAACAGCGTGGGGCCGCCGTCGAACAGGTCGATGTAGCTGTTGGTCTCGAAACCTTCGCGCTCAAGGATATCGAAGGCTTCCTGGCCATCGGGATGAATCCTGCCAATGCACGCCTGGGCCTCGGGTGACAGCATGGGCACGTAGATCGGGTAGTGCGGCATCAACTCGGCAAGAAAGGAGCGGTTTTGCAGGCCACACAGGCGCTCCGCCTCGGTGTAGGGCAAGTCGAAGAAGTGCTTGCCCAGGGCGTTCCAGAAGGGAGACTGGCCGGCCTCGTCACTGTAGCCAACGATTTCCGTGATCACCGCATCGGAAAAACGTTGGGGGTGGGCGGCGATGAACATCAGTCGCGCCCGCGACAGCAGTTCCGAGAGAGGTGTGCGTTCAAGTTCGGCGTTGATATGAAAGCCGCGCAGCAGCGTGTGGGCGTTCAAGTCCTGGCACAGCGACAGCGCGGGCACGCCGTGATGGATGTTCAGCTCACGGGACTCACTGGTAAAGGGGCGATTGCGCAGGCTGTAGAAGGCTTCGTTGAAACCTGCGGTGGCAAGGATCTCCGAACAGCCCAACAGCTGCTGGCTGGCCAGATCCTCGAGCACGAAGAAGTAGTTTTCCGGGCCATTGTGCTGCACCTCGCTGACAAACGAAGCACAGGATCCGAGGATTTTCAGGCGCAGACGCTCGGTATCGTCTGGCAGGGACGTGACACCGACCAGGCTTTCACGTGCAAGCTGCTGCAACTGGGGCAGGTCGGATAACTGAACTGGGCGTAAAACCAGCATGGATGTACTCCTGTATCTGAATGACCTGGCGGTTTCCGTGGCCAGGTTTGACTATCACTGTCGGTTTCCACGCGTTGCAGTGGCGATTGGCCAACCTCTGTCAGCGTCCGTCGGGTATGTCGCTCAGCGGTCCCTGTCGGATGATGGCGGGGGCGGGCGGGTGATCACAAAAAAGGTCGCCTGATCGCCGCTCTGCAATTTCCCATAGTAGTTGATCACCTGCAGGTGCTGCAGCATTATGCGGGCCGGTCGGTGAATTTTTTTCAGTGGCTGACAAAGTGATGAAAAATCGCGAAGTCCTTGTCTGATAATGGATTAACAGGGTTCAGTGATAGTCGTAAGGCATTGCATTTTGGCGTGTAAGAATTCGCCCTCCTTGTAGGACTGCTTCGGAGCAGAAGCTTCAACCTGTACGGGTATAGAGGCTCGCAGGCGTCGGTGGTTCCGTTACGAATTGACGTACTTGCTGATGACCTGCCCATTTTCCCATCCAAATTTCAGAGTGGTCCTACGTGCTGGTAACCCGCTTGACCTTGATCTGCCATGCCAGAACCGTCGCGCAAAAACTGGCGCGTTTTCCGATGGATGAGCCACTGGAAATGGATTGGCAGGCGCTCAAGGGCAGTCGGGCCGGTCGATTCCGGCAGCCGCCACGGCTGCTCGTCGGGCCGGAAACCCGTGCCCGGCAGACCGCAGCGTTATTTGGTAGTGACGTGCGGTGCGTGCCGGCGCTGAGGGATTACGATTTCGGACGCTGGCACGGGCTGCGCATCAACGACTTGCACAAGGCCGAGCCTGAAGCGTTACAGGTCTGGCTCGGCGATCCGCACGCAGCCCCCCATGGCGGGGAGTCGGTGACCCAACTGTGCCAGCGAGTGGGGCTCTGGCTGGATGAACTCAGCACAAGGCCCGGGCATTTCCTGGCCATCACCCACCCATTCGTGATTCGCGCCGCCCTGTTGCAGGCCCTGCAGTGCCCGCCGGGGGCCTTCCACCAGATCGACGTCCTGCCACTCTCAAGCGCCGAGCTGCACTTCAATGGCCGCTGGCGATTGCGCTTGACCGACAGGGGCGCACCCGCCGAGGAGGAACATTCATGAAGCAGCTGTTGGTTATCGGCATCGGCGCGGGCAATCCCGACTACATCACCATGCAGGCGGTCAAGGCGCTGAACCGGGTCGATGTGTTCTTCCTGATGGACAAGGGCCAGAGCAAGGACACGTTGATCGACCTGCGTCGCGACATCTGCGCGCGCTATATCACTGATCCGGGTTATCGTTTCGTCGAAGCCCACAGTCCTGAGCGCGTTCGTGGTGACACGGATTACAACGCCAGTGTCGAGGCGCTTAATCGCGACAAGCAACGGACCTTCGAACGGCTGATCAACGATCACATGGCGGATGGTGAATGTGCGGCGTTCCTGGTGTGGGGCGATCCGTCCCTGTACGACAGCACTGTGCGGATCTTGCAGGCGATCCTCGAGTCGGGTCGCTGCCGCTTCGAGTTCGAGGTCATCCCTGGCATCAGCAGCGTCCAGGCACTGGCGGCGCAGCACAAGGTGCCGTTGAACGGCATTGGCCGCTCGATTGAAATCACCACCGGCCGGCGCTTGGCCCAGGGGCAGGTCAGCGATGCCGACAGCCTGGTGGTGATGCTGGATGCGCAAGACGCCTATCAGCAGATTGCCGATCAGGAACTACAGATTTACTGGGGGGCCTACCTGGGTACGCCGGATGAGATCCTGATCGCCGGCAAGCTCAAGGAGGTGGCCGGCGAGATAGAACGGGTGAGGAAAGCCGCGCGGCTGGCCAACGGCTGGATCATGGACACTTACCTGATTCGCAAGCCTGAATCGTCGCAGTGAGGCGGTGTCAGTAGACCCAGACCTCTACCCGACGATTCTTGACGCGCCCTTCATCGTCACTGTTGGCCGCCACCGGCATTTGTGCGCCAAAACCACGGACCTCCCGTAGCACCACACCCCGCTTCACCAGTTCACGGCGCACCGCCATGGCCCGTAGTTTCGAGAGCAGGGCGGCGCGATCCGGGTCGGTCTTGGCATCGCCGAAGCCAACCAGTGTCACTTGTTTGTTCAGTTTGTCGTGCTGCTTTAAATAGTCGAGCACCCGCGACAGGTCTTCTCGGGCCTTGTTGTCCAGGCTGGCGCTGCCTTCCTCGAAGCGAAAGTTCACCGTCAGCCGCTGTGCCTGCCGGGCAAGGGCCTGGTAGTCATCGGGCAGTTGCCCGCTCGGGGGGACGGTCATGGCCTGCACGGTCTGCGCAATAAACCCGTTGGCGGCGACAATCGCCTGGCCCTTGCGGCTCTGGGTAAAACTCACCAGCGCCCGGGCCCATGGATTGTCGGCGTTGGGCGGCAGGTAGAAATACAGCCGGCGGGACAGGGGATAGTCCTCGGTGGCGATCAGGCTGTTGAGTGGCAGCATGGGTTGCGAGGCTCCGTCGACAATCGCCACCGCCTTGGCCTGGCGCACATAGGGCAGCGCGATAAAACCGATGCCCTGTGGGTCCTGGCTGACCGCATCGGACAGTTGCTCACTGGACTCGAATCGCCTGGCCGAACCCGCCAGTGCTTTACCGCGCTCACGCAGTACCAACTCCTTGAAGGTGTCATAGGTGCCTGACCGGTCATCCCGGGCATACAGGTGCACTGGCCCGCCGATGCCACCGAGTTGTTCCCAGGTGGTCGCTTCATCGCTGAAGACCTGTGCCAACTGGTCGGTGTTCAATTGGGTCAGTGGATTGTCCGGGTGCAGGATAATGGCCAGGCCATCGATGGCGATCACGTGCTCGGCGTTGGGGGCTTTCAGGTTGCCAAGGGCCTGGAGGTCCAGCCGTTCGCTGTCCTTGATTGGGCGCGAGGAAGCAGCCAGGTCGGCATGTGCATTGTTCAGGGCAACAAAGCCGGTGCTGGAGCCGTGGGCGGCGATGTCCACGCTCACCTGGCGACCTTCAGTTGTCTGGCCGACAATCCGTTGCTCGTTGTTGCCCGAGGGTTCACTGTGGACCTTGAGCAGGCCTTGCTCGTGCATCAAGCCTTTGACCAGTGCAGGGGCCAGGGCGGCGCCGATGGTGTTGGAGCCCTGGATACGCAAGGCCGTGCCTTGCTCGGGTATCGGCAGTTGGCTGGCGTAGGCAGAGAGTGGCTGCAAGCCGCAGAGCAGCAGCGATAACAGGGCACGCAGCATCGGGCCGACACCTTAAAGGCCAAGGGAAGTGCGGCGACAATAAGTCATTAAGGTGTCTGAAATATGACGGTGGCACGCCGCAGACCGTCCCCCCAGCGCAAGCTGAGGGAACGATCCCGGCGATCGGCGGGGGATCAGCTCAACTCAAGCCAGATCGGCGCATGGTCCGAAGGTTTTTCCATGCCGCGCAGGTCATAGTCGACACCGGCGTCCTTGATCCTTGGCAACAACGCCTGGGACGCGAGGATCAGGTCGATGCGCAGGCCGCGCTTGGGTTCGTCTTCAAAGCCGCGGCTGCGGTAGTCGAACCAGCTGAAGCGATCGGCCACGTCCGGGTTCAGGTGGCGGAAGCTGTCCACCAGGCCCCAGTTTTTCAGGCGGGCCATCCACTCGCGCTCTTCGGGCAGAAAGCTGCATTTACCGGTTTTCAGCCAGCGCTTCATGTTGTCCGGGCCGATGCCGATGTCACAGTCTTGCGGGGAGATGTTCACATCGCCCATCACCACCAGTGGCTGGTCGTTGCTGAACCGGGTTTCCAGCAGGGCTTGCAGGTCGCTGTAGAAACGCGCCTTGGCCGGGAATTTGGTGGGATGGTCACGGCTTTCGCCTTGTGGGAAATAGCCATTCATGATGGTCACGGGCGTGCCGTGGGCATCGGCGAAGGTGCCCCAGATGAAGCGCCGCTGGGCGTCTTCTTCATCGCCGTCAAAGCCTTTGTGAATCTCCAGGGGCGCCTGGCGCGAGAGCAGGGCAACGCCGTAGTGGCCTTTTTGCCCATGGTAGTGCACGTGGTAACCCAGCGCCTGGACCTCGGCGAGCGGGAACTGGTCGTCGTGGACCTTGGTTTCCTGCAGGCCGATGACGTCTGGCTGGTGCTTCTCGATCAGTGCCGCCAACTGATGGGGGCGGGCGCGCAGGCCATTGATATTGAACGAGACGATCTTCATGGTCGGCAGTCCTGGCAAAACTGCGATGCTAGCTGACCTGCGGCATGGGGGCCAGCGTGGCAGTAGTCTGTCTGCGCTGCTAATGTCTTTGAGCGTAGGAAAGATCGCTATTGTGCCGGGATCGTACGACAAAGAGCGGGGCCTTTTGAGTCTCGCCCAGGGGAGATAGACCGCCATGCCTGAAACTTCGACCGCCATTGCTGACATTCACCGGCTCGACAGCGGCTATTCGCGTGAAGCGCGTTCCTTGCTGTACCAGGCTTACCGGCACGAGCCGACCTTCAAGTTCCTGTTCGAGGCCGAGCGTCCCGGCTACGAGCAGCGCGTCCGGGCCACGGTGCGGGAACTGGTCAAGCAGCATTTTCTCCAGGAACTGCCGGCCATCGGGCTGGTGGTCAATGACCGGTTGATCGGCATTGCCCTGATCGCGCCGCCGCAACGACGGCTGGGCATTACCGAAAGTTGGGCCTGGCGCCTGCGGATGGTGCTGAGTACCGGTTTTCGCTGCACCCGTCGTTACCTGGACTATCATGCCGCCGTCACGGCTTGCATCCCTTCGGACTCGGTGCACGTATTGCCGTTGCTGGGGATTCACCCGCAGTTTCAAGGCCAGCACTTCGGCGAGCAGCTACTCCAGGCGGTGCACAACTGGTGTGCGGTCGATGAACATTCCCGGGGGGTGGTGCTCGACACGGGGAATTCTCTCTATCTGGAGTTCTACAAGCGCCAGGGTTATGAAGAAATCGGTGAAGTGGCTGTCGGGCCAATCCGCGAGCACGTGTTTTTTCACGCCAATCCCCAGGTGCTAAACAGCGCAACGGGTTAACGCCGAACTTTTGTTCAGATTGTTCGCTCTATCACGCTCCCACGCTCGTGATAGCATCCGCGCCTATGAAGTTTCCAGGAAGATTTACCAGTGGCTTGCTCGTGCTATTCAGCAGCGCAGGCGCACTGGCGCAAAGTGAATTGGACGTCAGGATCAAACCGTCCAACGATGAGCTGAAGGCCAATATCGAAGGCTATATCGGAGGACTCGGCGATCGTGACGAGGACGCCTTGCTGCGCTTCAGTCGCGGCGCCGAAGAGCAGGCGCGCAAGGCCGCCCAGGCCCTGGGTTACTACCAGCCCCATATAGAAAGCGAAGTCAAGAACGGCAAGTCGCCGCGACTGGTGTTGAACATCGACCCCGGCGAGCCAGTGCGCCTGCGCAACGTGACCATCCGTGTCGAAGGGCCCGCGGCCTCCCTCAAGTCCTTTCGTGTGCCCAAGAGTGATGTGCTCAAGCCCGGTGCCGTGCTCAACCACGGTCATTACGACGACGCCAAGCGCCTGATTCAGAACCAGGCCTCGCGTTTCGGCTTTTTCAGTGGCCGCTTTACCCGCCAGAAACTGTTGGTGGACCCGCGAGCCGGGGTCGCCGACATCGAGCTGATCTATGAAAGCGGCCCGCGTTATGCGTTGGGCCAGGTCAGTTTTGCCGGTGATACACCGTTCGACGAGGACCTGTTGCAGCGCATGGTGCCGTTCAAAAGTGGCGCGCCCTATGATTCAGAGCTGATCGCCGAGCTCAGTCAGGCCTTGCAGTCGAGCGGCTATTTCGAGTCGGTGCGGGTCGACGCCGCGCCCACCTCGGCGGCCAACGAGGTGATTCCGGTGGCGGTCAATCTGGACACCCGCAAGCCACGCACCATGGGCCTTGGCCTGGGTTTCTCCACGGACGTCGGTCCGCGGGCCAAGGCCAACTGGACGCGCCATTGGGTCAACCCTCAGGGCCACAGCTACGGTTGGGAAGCCGAGCTCTCGGCACCCCGGCAAAACGTCGGCCTCTGGTACGACGTACCGCTGGACCCGCCTCTCACCGACAAACTGCGGTTTGCCGGGGGCTATCAATATGAAGAACTGGCCAACACCGACAGTTTGAGCAAGCTGCTGACCCTGGGCCCGGAATGGCACAGCAAGTTGCCCAGTGGCTGGCAACGGGTGATCTCGTTGAAATGGCAGCGTGAGGAATATCGCCTTGGCGATGACTCGGGCCTGAGTAACCTGTTGATGCCCGGCGTGAGCTACTCCTACCTGCGCAGTGACAACCGGATCGACCCGCACAACGGCTATCGCCTGCAGTTCGACAGCAAGGTCGCCAAGGAAGGGCTGGGCTCGGACAACAATCTTCTATACGGCACGGCACTGGTCAAAGGCTTGACCACGGTGTTCGACAATCATCGGTTCCTGGCCCGCGCGCAAGTCGGCGGTTCGGCTACCAATGGCTACAAGTCCATTCCACCGTCCTTGCGCTTCTTCGCCGGTGGCGATCAGAGCGTGCGTGGCTACGACTACCAGAGCCTGTCCCCGGAAAACAATGAAGGCGACCGCATCGGCGGGCGCTACATGGTCACGGGCAGCCTTGAGTATCAGTACTCCATCGCCGAAAAATGGCGAGTGGCGACCTTCGTCGACCAGGGCAACTCGTTCAATACCCTCGAACTGCCCAGTCTCAAGACCGGGGTTGGCCTTGGCGTGCGCTGGGTTTCGCCGGTCGGGCCGATCCGCCTGGACCTGGCCCATGCACTGGATGATCCCGGTGGTATTCGTTTGCACTTTTCCATGGGGCCTGAGCTGTGAAGCGTGGTTTGAAAATAACGCTGCTGGCGACGGTGTCGTTGGTGGCTGTGGTCCTGCTGGGCATCGGTGTGTTGCTGGGTACGCAAGCGGGTAGCCGCTGGGCCCTGGGTCAGGTGCCGGGTTTGACCGTGGACAATTTCCAGGGCCGGCTGGGTGGCCAATGGCGTGCCGATCATCTGGTGTGGCAGCAGGCCGGTGACCGGGTCGAGCTGAGACAGCCGGTATTTGCCTGGTCGCCCATGTGCCTGACCCGCATGACCCTGTGCATCGAGCAACTGAAGGCCGAGCAAGTGATTCTGCAGTTCGCCCCGGGCAGCGAATCCAGCAGCGGGCCGATCAGCCTGCCTGACCTGAAGTTGCCGGTGGCCATCCAGTTGGGAGAAGTGCAGATCGGCAGCCTGTTGCTCAATGGCAGCGAACAGCTCAAGGACTTGCAACTGGCCGCGCACTGGACGGCCGAGGGGTTGCAGCTCGACTCCGTGCATCTGCAGCGCGACGACCTGAGCCTGGACCTGTCCGGCCTGTTGCAACCGACCGGCGACTGGCCGCTGCAGGCCACCGGTAAGCTGACATTGCCGGCACCGGGTAGCACGCCATGGGCGCTGGCGTTGAGGGTCGAAGGCGACCTGCTGAAAACCCTGAACCTGACGGCTGACAGCAGCGGATACCTGCAAGGTCGGTTGACGGGTGAGTTACAACCGCTGGCGGACAACCTGCCCGCCAAGGTGCGAATCACTGCCGATGGTTTCAAGGCCAGTGCCGATCTGCCCGACACCTTGCAGCTCAATCAGTTGGAGCTGACCGGCAACGGTGACCTGAAAAACGGCTATCAATTGCAAGGCAATGCCACATTGCCCGCCGAAGAGGGGCCGGTCGCCTTGCTCCTGCAGGGCCGGGTCGACGCCAGGGGCGCGCAGATCGCGGGGCTGGAATTGAACGCCAGCGACAAGCAGAGCCTGAAACTGACCGGGCAACTCGATTGGTCCGAGGGCTTGAGTGCCGAGGCGAAGATCGATTGGCTGGACTTCCCGTGGCACCGGTTGTACCCGGTGATCGATGAACCCCAGGTGGCACTGCGTAGCTTCAACGCGGAAGCCTCGTACCGCGACGGCAACTACCTGGGCAACTTCAAGGCGGCGCTGGACGGCCCGGCCGGGGCGTTCAGCCTGAGCAGCCCGTTCAGCGGCGACCTGACGAAAATCTTCCTGCCGCAGTTCCAGCTGGCGGCCGGGCAGGGCAAGGCCGAGGGGCATCTGAATCTGCAGTTTGCCGACGGCATTGCCTGGGACACCGCGCTGGATCTGTCGGCGATCAACCCGGCGTACTGGCTCGCGGAGCTGCCGGGTACCCTGGCCGGTCCCTTGCGCAGCAAGGGGGAGATGAAGAACGAACAACTGAATCTTACGGCCGACCTCGACCTCAAGGGCAAGCTACGCGGGCAGCCAGCGGTCTTGCAGGCCAAGGCTGATGGGGCTGGCGAGCGCTGGAACCTGAGCACGCTGCAGATCCGCCTGGGCGAAAACCGCATTGATGGCCGCGCCAGCTTGCAACAGACGCTCGCCGGCCAGCTCGACATCAAGGCGCCGCGTCTCGGCCAACTCTGGCCGCAGCTGCGTGGCCAGCTCAATGGCAGAGTCGATGTCGCCGGCAGTCTCCAGGCGCCCCAAGGCACCCTCAGCCTGCAAGGTGTGCAACTGGCGTTCGACGACAATCGCCTGAAAAGCCTGAACCTGGATGCCACCCTGGACAAGGCGCAGCGCGCGAAGATCGACCTCAAGGGTAGCGGCATCGAGGTAGGTGACAGCCAATTGGGTACGCTGACCGCCAGCGGCCAGGGCGACATCAAGCAGCAGAAACTGCTACTGGACCTGCAAGGCCCCTTGCTGAAGCTGGCGCTGGGCCTGGACGGCACTCTCGACAAGGGCAACTGGCGTGGCCGCCTGGCCAGCGGTGACATTCAGGCCGGCGGCCAGGACTGGAAGCTGCAAGGGCCCGCGCGGATCGAGCGCATGGCTGATGGCAAACTGACCTTCGGCGCCCATTGCTGGATGTCCGGCCCCGCCAGTCTGTGCGGCGAGGACCAACGCCTGATGCCCGAGCCCAAGCTGCGCTATCACCTCAAGCAATTCCCGATCGACAGCCTGGCGCAATGGCTGCCCAAGGACTTCGCCTGGCAGGGCAAGCTCAACGCCGACGTGCAGTTGGACCTGCCAGCCAGCGGCCCGAAAGGCCAGGTACTGGTCGATGCCAGCGGCGGCACCCTGCGCCTCAAGGAAAAGGAGCAGTGGCTGGACTTCCCGTACCAGACCCTGAAATTGACCAGCACCCTCAACCCCAAGCGCATCGACACGCAGCTGGACTTCGTCGGTGGCAAGCTGGGCGAGCTGATGGTGCAGGCGCAGATCAATCCACTGCCCAGGAACAAGCCCCTGAGCGGTTCTTTCCGTCTGAGCGGGTTGGACCTGTCGGTGGCGCGCCCCTTCGTGCCGATGGTCGAGAAACTGGCCGGGCGCCTGAACGGCAGCGGCAGTTTGTCCGGCGGGCTATTGGCGCCGCAGGTCAACGGTAGCCTGACCTTGAGCGACGGTGAAATCTCCGGGCCGGAACTACCGACGCGTCTCGAGGCGTTACAGGTCAAGGCGCAGATCGCCGGTGAAAACGTGCAACTCAACGGTGGCTGGAAAAGTGGCAAGGACGGGCAGGGCAGCCTGAACGGGCACGTCGCCTGGGGACAGGCACTGGTGGTGGACCTGAGCCTCAAGGGGCAGCAACTGCCGGTAACGGTCGAACCCTACGCGGCGCTGGAAGTGGCGCCGGACCTGAACATCTCGATCAAGGACGACAAGCTGGCGATTACCGGCAAGGTGCGGGTGCCCAAGGGTGAGATCACCGTGCGCGAGCTGCCGCCCTCGACGGTCAAGGTCTCCGACGACACGGTGATCGTCGGCCATCAGACCGAGGAGGGCAAAACGCCGATGGCCATGGCGATGGACATCGACGTCGTGGTGGGCGAAGACAAACTGAGCTTTGCCGGCTTTGGTCTGACGGCCAACCTGCAAGGTCACGTGCACATCGGCGACAACATGGACACCCGCGGCGAGCTCTGGCTCAACGACGGCCGTTACCGTGCCTACGGCCAGCGCCTGACGGTACGGCGTGCGCGGCTGTTCTTCACCGGGCCCATCGATCAGCCGTACCTGGACATCGAAGCGGTGCGCCAGACCGACGACGTGATTGCCGGTATCCGCCTGAGCGGCAGTGCCGAGCAGCCGACGACGCAAGTTTTCTCGGAGCCGGCCATGAGCCAGGAGCAGGCATTGTCCTACCTGGTGCTCGGGCGTCCGCTGAGTAGCAACGGTGAAGACAACAACATGCTCGCGCAAGCCGCGTTGGGCCTCGGGCTGATGGGCAGCTCGGACCTGACCGGCAGCCTGGCCAAGAACCTGGGTATTCAGGATTTCCAGCTCGACACCCAGGGCAGTGGCACCACCACCAGCGTGGTGGCCAGCGGCAACATCTCCGAGAAGCTCAGCTTGCGTTATGGCGTCGGCGTGTTCGAGCCGGCCAACACCATCGCCTTGCGTTACAAACTGAGCAAAAAGGTCTTTCTGGAAGCCGCCAGCGGTATCGCCAGTTCCCTGGATATCTTCTACAAGCGGGATTTTTGAGGTGCCAGCACAGGCTTGCTCCCGCTCAGGGAGCGAAGCGCCCCCCAACAAAGCGACCGTGGTCGTTCAGAGCGAGCTCGGCGATAGTTTTGGGGGGGCAGCTGTGCAGCCCAGCGCGAGCAAGCTCGCTCGCCACGGGGGATGTATTGAGAACCCTAGCCTTGACTGAACGGCAGTGCGATCCAGTGGGCGTGTATGGCTGTCAGTTGCCGGGCAGCGCCAGTGGTGGCGGTGGTGCGAAGTCGAACGCCGCCAGTTGAAAACCTTGCTCGTCCACCTGCAGTGCCCAGCCTTGCTTGTCCCAATCCCCCAGCACGATGCGCTTGGCGGCCAGGTCGCCAATCTGCAGCTTGTGGATGGCAGGGCGGTGGGTGTGGCCGTGGACCAGGGTTTTGACCCCGTAGTGCTGCATGATCCGCGGGATTTCCTCGGGGGTCACGTCAACGATGTCGTTGGCTTTCATGCGGGTTTGCGTCCGGCTTTCGCTACGCAGCTTGCGTGCCAGCGCGTGCCGGGTGCGCAGGGGCAGGTGGCGCAAGATGAACAGGGTCACGGGATTGCGCAGGTAACGGCGCAGCTTCATGTAGGCCGCGTCGCGGGTGCACAGGCTGTCGCCGTGCATCAGCAGCACCGGTTCGCCGTTGAACGATACGACACTCGGATCCTTGAGCAGGGTGCAGCCGGCGGCCTTGCAGAAGGCCTTGCCCAGCAGGAAGTCGCGATTGCCGTGCATCAGGAATATCGCCGTGCCACTGTCGCTGAGGTTGCGCAGGGCCTGGCAGATGGAGCGTTGGAAGGGGGTCATGGCGTCGTCGCCGATCCATGCCTCGAAAAAGTCGCCCAGAATGTAGAGCGCACTCGCCGAGCGGGCGCGTCCGGTGAGCAAATCCAGAAACGCCCGGGTAATGTCCGGGCGCTCCTCTTCCAGATGTAAGTCTGAAATCAGCAGTATCACTCAATGATCTCGGCTTTCTCGATGATCACGTCGTCTGCTGGCACGTCCTGGTGGCCGGCCTTCATGGTGGTGGAAACACCTTTGATCTTGTCGACAACGTCGGTGCCGGCAGTCACTTTAGCGAACACGGCGTAGCCCCAGCCCTGAACGTTCTTGCCGCTGTGGTTGAGGAAGCTGTTGTCCGCCACGTTGATGAAGAACTGCGCGGAAGCCGAATGCGGCTCCATGGTGCGAGCCATGGCCACGGTGTACTTGTCGTTGGACAGGCCGTTGTCAGCTTCGTTCTGGATGCTTGGACGCTTGTCTTTCTTTTCCTTCATGCCTGGCTCGAAACCGCCGCCCTGGATCATGAAGTTGCCAATCACGCGGTGGAACACGGTGTTGGTGTAGTGGCCGGCCTTGACGTACTCGATGAAGTTGGCCACGGTGATCGGGGCCTTCTCGGCGTTCAGGTCCAGGACGATGTCGCCATGGTTGGTGGTCAGTTTGACTTGAGTCATGATCGCTACTCTGTAAGAAATTCGTGGCTTTCGGGGCGCCGCCTGACGCCGGCAACCCCACAGCGGTCTGGCAAAAAATTGCCAAGGTGCGCAGTTTAGCGTGATGGCGACGAATTTCGAGGCTGTTTTTCATTCGCCGTGCATTAAAAACAGCAGTTTTCCGGCCTGCCCTGTCAGGCACTTGACCGCATCGGCTATGATAGCGGCTTTGTTTTGTCCGGCCTGCCTGTAGGCCACGCACTTGTACGTCCAAGGATCCTATGAGCAAGCCCACTGTCGACCCGACTTCGAATGCCAAGACCGGCCCTGCCGTGCCGGTCAATTTCCTGCGCCCGATCATCCAGGCGGACCTGGACTCGGGTAAGCACACGCAGATCGTCACCCGTTTCCCGCCTGAGCCCAACGGCTACCTGCACATCGGTCACGCCAAGTCGATCTGTGTGAACTTCGGCCTGGCCCAGGAATTCGGTGGCGTGACTCACCTGCGTTTCGACGACACCAACCCGGCCAAGGAAGACCAGGAATACATCGACGCCATCGAAAGCGACGTCAAGTGGCTGGGTTTCCAGTGGTCCGGTGAAGTGCGCTATGCCTCGCAGTACTTCGACCAACTGCACGACTGGGCCGTGGAGCTGATCAAGGCCGGCAAGGCGTACGTTTGTGACCTGACACCCGAGCAAGCCAGGGAATACCGTGGCAGCCTGACCGAGCCGGGCAAGAACAGCCCGTTCCGCGACCGTTCCGTGGAAGAGAACCTGGACCTGTTCGCCCGTATGAAAGCCGGCGAGTTCAAGGACGGCGCACGGGTGCTGCGGGCCAAGATCGACATGGCCTCGCCGAACATGAACCTGCGCGACCCGATCATGTATCGCATCCGTCACGCTCACCACCACCAGACCGGTGACAAGTGGTGCATCTACCCGAACTACGACTTCACCCATGGTCAGTCGGACGCCATCGAAGGCATCACCCACTCGATCTGTACCCTGGAGTTCGAAAGCCACCGTCCGTTGTACGAATGGTTCCTCGAGAGCCTGCCCGTGCCGGCCAAGCCGCGCCAGTACGAGTTCAGCCGCCTGAACCTGAACTACACCATCACCAGCAAGCGCAAGCTCAAGCAGTTGGTCGATGAAAAGCACGTCAATGGCTGGGACGACCCGCGCATGTCGACGCTGTCGGGCTTCCGCCGTCGTGGCTACACACCGAAGTCGATCCGCAACTTCTGCGAAATGATCGGCACCAACCGTTCCGACGGCGTGGTGGACTTCGGCATGCTCGAATTCAGTATCCGTGACGACCTTGACCACAGCGCCCCACGTGCCATGTGCGTGCTGCGTCCGCTGAAAGTCGTGATCACCAACTACCCGGAAGGCCAGGTCGAGAACCTCGAACTGCCACGCCACCCGAAAGAAGACATGGGCGTGCGCGTCCTGCCGTTCGCCCGTGAGATCTACATCGACCGTGAAGACTTCATGGAAGAGCCGCCAAAGGGCTACAAGCGCCTGGAGCCGGCTGGTGAAGTGCGCCTGCGCGGCAGCTATGTAATCCGTGCCGACGAAGCGATCAAGGACGCCGATGGCAACATCGTCGAACTGCGTTGCTCGTACGATCCGGACACCCTGGGCAAGAACCCTGAAGGCCGCAAGGTCAAAGGCGTGATCCACTGGGTGCCGGCCGCTGCCAGCGTCGAGTGCGAAGTGCGTCTGTACGATCGCCTGTTCCGCTCTGCGAACCCGGAGAAGGCCGAGGACAGCGCGAGTTTCCTGGACAACATCAACCCTGGTTCGCTGCAGGTACTCACCGGTTGTCGTGCTGAACCCTCGTTGGGCAATGCACAGCCGGAGGATCGTTTCCAGTTCGAGCGCGAAGGTTACTTCTGCGCGGATATCAAGGACTCGAAACCAGGTCAGCCGGTATTCAACCGTACCGTGACCCTGCGTGATTCGTGGGGCCAGTGATTTAGCGTCAAGGAATTAACGTGCTTACGATCTACAACACGCTCACCAAGAGCAAAGAAGTCTTCAAGCCGCTGGATGGCAACAAGGTGCGCATGTACGTGTGCGGGATGACCGTGTACGACTACTGCCACCTGGGCCACGGCCGCAGCATGGTCGCGTTCGACCTGGTGACCCGCTGGTTGCGGTTCAGCGGTTACGACCTGACCTACGTGCGCAACATCACCGACATCGACGACAAGATCATCAACCGGGCCAATGAGAACGGCGAGTCGTTCGAAGCCTTGACCGAGCGCATGATCGCGGCGATGCACGAAGACGAAGCGCGCCTGAACATCAAGAAGCCGGACATGGAACCGCGTGCCACCGACCATATTCCTGGCATGCACGCGATGATCCAGACCTTGATCGACAAGGGCTATGCATACGCCCCGGGCAATGGCGACGTGTACTACCGCGTCGGCAAGTTCATGGGCTACGGCAAGCTGTCGCGCAAGAAGATCGAAGACCTGCGCATCGGCGCCCGCATCGAAGTCGACGAGTCCAAGCAGGACCCGCTGGACTTCGTGCTGTGGAAAGCCGCCAAGCCGGGCGAGCCGAGCTGGGAGTCGCCGTGGGGCGCCGGGCGTCCGGGCTGGCACATCGAGTGCTCGGTGATGTCCACCTGCTGCCTGGGCGAGACCTTCGACATTCATGGCGGCGGCAGCGACCTGGAGTTCCCGCACCACGAAAACGAAATCGCCCAGAGCGAAGCGGCCACCGGCAAGACCTACGCCAACGCGTGGATGCATTGCGGGATGATTCGCATCAATGGCGAGAAGATGTCCAAGTCCTTGAACAACTTCTTCACCATTCGTGACGTGCTGGACAAGTACCACCCGGAAGTCGTGCGTTACCTGCTGGTATCGAGCCACTACCGCAGCGCCATCAACTACTCGGAAGACAACCTCAAGGACGCCAAGGGCGCCCTGGAGCGTTTCTACCACGCGTTGAAAGGCCTGCCGAACGTGGCGCCGGCTGGCGGCGAAGCCTTTGTCGAGCGCTTCACCCAGGTGATGAACGACGACTTCGGCACCCCGGAAGCCTGCGCGGTGCTGTTCGAGATGGTGCGCGAGATCAACCGCCTGCGTGAGAGCGATCTGAACGCGGCGGCCGGTCTGGCGGCGCGCCTGAAGGAACTGGCCAGCGTGCTGGGCGTGTTGCAGCTCGAAGCCGATGACTTCCTGCAGGCCGGTGCCGAAGGGCGCGTGGACGCAGCCGAAGTCGAGGCGCTGATTGCTGCGCGCCTGGCGGCGCGTGCCGGTAAAGACTGGGCCGAATCCGACCGCATCCGCGACCAGCTCACCGCCATGGGCGTGGTGCTGGAAGACGGCAAGGGCGGCACGACCTGGCGTTTGGCTGACTGATTGCTGTATCGGCTACAGACAAAACCCGCCTTGTGCGGGTTTTTGTTTGTCTGCGGATCGGAGGACGTTGATTAAACCAGAATGGCCAGGGACGTGTACTTGGCAACCAAAGGGTCGGCAGTCAGCAGTCTCATGGGTTCGGTAATGGCCGTGGCGACGATCAACCGATCAAACGGGTCTCGATGGTGATGCTCAAGATCCTTCACCGCGATGGCGTGTTCCGAGGTGATCGGCAATTCGATGAAACCGCTTTGCGTGCAGTATTCGCGAATCTCTTCCAGATCGACATTCAGCTTACCCAGCCCGACCTTGATTGCCATTTCCCAAAAAGTCGCAGCGCTGACGTAGATCTCGGCAGCGCTCTCAATGAGTTTTCTGGCCTTGGCAGACAATTTGGGATCGTCACTTAACGTCCACAGCAAAATATGGGTGTCGAGCAGTACCCTCATTCGTGAGTACCCTCGAAGGCGTCCAGCATTTCGTTTGGCAATGGTGCATCAAAGTCGTCAGGCAGGACGAGTTTGCCTTTCATCGCACCGATTCGCCGCCCGGAGGGTTTTACGACCGGTACCAGGCGGGCGAGGGCCCGCCCATGTTTGGCGATGGTAATGACTTGTCCAGAGGCCGCGTCATCGACCAGTTTGGACAAGTTGTTTTTGGCTTCCCCAAGTGGAACGGTGATCATGATGTGCCTCCCATATTTTGGCTAAATATAGCCAAAATATGTCGTGGCAGCAAAGACGAGCAGACAGTAGGTCAAGTCTTCATGTGTCCAACTGCCGTAACCGCTTGTACAACGTATTGCGACTGACCCCCAACCGCCGCGCCAAGTGTGAAACATTCCCTCCCGCGGCCTGCAACTGACGCTGCAATTCTTCTGCATTATTCAAATCCACCGCCACCGGCTCGGCGACTTCCACCGGTTCCATCTCCAGATCGACAAAAAAATCATCCGGCAGATGCTCGGGCCGGATCGGCTGGTCCTCGGCCATGACCAGCGCCACCTGCATCACACTGCTGACCTGACGCAGGTTGCCCGGCCATGGATGGCGGGTGAGCAGGGCCATGACTTCGCTGCTCAGCCCAGCCCATTGTGTGGGCTCACGGTGTTGCTCCCACAAGCGCTTGAACAGCGCCTGCTTGTCGCTGCGTTCCCTGAGCGGCGGCAGCTCGAGGGTCAAGCCGCCGATGCGGTAGTACAGGTCCTCGCGAAAACGTCCAAGCTGAACCTGTTCACGCAATGAGCGGTTGGTGGCGGAAATGATCCGAATGTCGACTGAGAACAACTCGCTGCTGCCTACCGGTTGCACGCAGCGCTCCTGCAGCACCCGCAGCAGGCGGGCCTGGGTGGGCAGCGGCATGTCGCCGATCTCGTCGAGGAACAGCGTGCCTTTGTCTGCCTTGCGGATCAGTCCGATGCTGCCTTTCTGGTTGGCGCCGGTGAAGGCACCTTTCTCGTAGCCAAACAGCTCGGACTCCACCAGTTCGGCGGGGATCGCCGCACAATTGACGGCAATGAGTGGTTGTTTGTTGCGGGAGCTGGCCTGGTGCAGGGCTTTGACAAAGACTTCCTTGCCGACGCCGGTTTCCCCGTGGATCAACAGCGGAATGTCTTTTTCCAGCAAGCGCTCGGCCTGGCGCACGGCTTTTTCCACCCGGCTGTCACCAAAGTGCAGGGTGCCGAGGCTGATGGCCTCGGGGGCAGGGCCTGAGGGCTCGGCCAATACCCGCGCCTGGACCGGCCGCTGTTGCGGGCGCTTGAGCAGGCAATGAAAGCGGTTGCGCCCCGAGGCTTGCAGGGCGAAGGGCAGGCCGTCGGGTTGATTGAGCAGTTCCAGTAATGACACCTTGAACAGGCTGTCGATGCTGACCCGCGACAGGCTGACGCCCAGCAGGTTGTCGGCGCGCCGGTTGGCCGACATTACCTGGCCGCTCTCATCGAAGATCAACAACCCGGCCCATTGGCTGTCCAGGTTGTTCAGGCCGGTGTTGAACACCAGTTGAAAGTGTTCGCCCTTGAACAGGTTGAGGATCAGCCGGTTCTCCACGGTCTGGCTCATCATCCTGACCATGCCCAGGGTGTGGTCGGGCGGCAGGTAGCTGTCGCTGGACACGTCGAGCACGGCGATTACCCGGCGCTGGGCATCGAAGATCGGTGCGGCGGAGCCGGTCATGAAGCGGTTGGCCTTCAGAAAGTGCTCATCGTGGGCAATATGCACCGCCTGTTCGCACGCCAGCGCTGTGCCGATGGCGTTAGTGCCGCTGCATTGCTCTTGCCAGCTGGCGCCGGCGTTGAAGCCACGACTCAGGCGCGGATCGATAAAGCGTCGAGTGCCCCAGGAGGTCAGCACCTGGCCCTGATGGTCGGCGAGCATGATCAGGCAATTGGAATTGCTCAGGATGTTCTCGTAGTAGGGCAGCACTTCCTGGTGGGTGGTTTGCACCAGCGAATGCTGGCTTTCGAGCAGGCGTGCGATGCCGTCGGCAGGTAACTGGTCGAAGGCGGGAAGGCTCTGATGCTGCAGGCCGAACGCGCGGCAACGGGTCCAGGAGTCCTGGATGATGGCGTCGTGGGACAACGCGGGGGCAGGTGCGGCCATGGGCGGTCAGCCTCTGAATCACGCTTTTATTGTTGTTATGGGAGTGCATCGCGTCCGCTACGCCAATGGCTCGCGGGCGTCAGGCGTGGTCGAAAGCGTCCATACAGTGTTGTTCAGCATTGTTCATTGTCAATCGTGGAACTGTTCAATTGTTCAATCGTGGTTGTTCATTTCTGTTCAGTCGCGAACGCGGTGTTTTCCCTGAATTGCAGATTCTCAAGGCAGATCAATCGCTTGGGATTTGTGGCACGGATGTCGCTTTGGTGTAGCGGTCGCTGGACTCCAATAATAAAAAGGCCGAGCCATGTCACTCACGCTGGAGAACGTCAGCCGTACCGTCGAGGGCCAGGTCTGGATCGATGACGCGAACCTCAGTTTCGAGCCAGGATCCTTCAATGTCTTGCTGGGGCGCACGCTGTCCGGCAAGACCAGCCTGATGCGGCTGATGGCCGGGCTCGACAAGCCCGATCACGGGCGCATCCTGATGAACGGCGTGGACGTCACCCAGCGCCCGGTGCGCTTGCGCAACGTGTCGATGGTCTATCAGCAGTTCATCAACTACCCGACCATGACCGTGTTCGAGAACATCGCCTCGCCATTGCGCCAGGCGGGTGTATCGGCCGAACAGATCCAGAGCAAGGTGTACGAGACGGCCCGGATGCTGCGCATCGAGAAGTTCCTGCAACGCTATCCGCTGGAACTGTCCGGTGGGCAGCAGCAACGCACCGCCATGGCCCGGGCGCTGGTCAAGGATGCCGAATTGATCCTGTTCGACGAGCCGTTGGTCAACCTCGACTACAAGTTGCGCGAAGAACTGCGCCAGGAAATGCGCGAGTTGTTTCAGGCTCGCCACACCATCGCGGTCTACGCCACCACCGAACCCAACGAAGCCCTGGCCTTGGGCGGCACTACCACCATTGTTCACGAGGGGCGGGTGATTCAGAGCGGCAAGACCGCCGAGGTCTATCACCAACCGCAAACCGTGCTGGCGGCCGAGCTGTTTTCCGAGCCGCCGATCAACCTCATGCCCGGGCGCATTGCCGGCAATGAAGTCAGCTTCGCCAATTTCGTGCACTTCCCGCTGAACGTCGATTTGCGTCCGGTGGGCGAGGGCGAGTTCCGGTTTGGCGTGCGTCCCAGCCATATCTCGCTGGTGCCCGGCAATGATGACGACCTGGAGTTGGCGGTGACCGTCGAGGTGGCGGAAATCAGTGGTTCGGAAACCTTCCTGCACGTACGCAACGAGTATTTCCTGTTGGTCCTGCATTTGCCCGGGGTCCATGAGTACGACGTGGACGCACCGATTCGTATCTACATCCCGACCCACAAACTGTTTGTCTTCGATGAACAGGGGCGCCTGCTCCAGGCGCCCGGACGACGCGTATCGAGGGTTGCCTGATGGCCGAAATTCATTTGCAGAACCTCGCTCACAGCTACACCCGTACGCCCGTGGGACCTGAGGATTATGCGATTCGCGAGATGAACCATATCTGGGAGCAGGGGGGCGCCTATGCCTTGCTCGGCCCATCCGGTTGCGGCAAATCGACCTTGCTCAACATCATCTCCGGCCTGCTCAGCCCTTCCCAGGGCCAGGTGTTGTTCGACAACAAGGTGGTCAACCTGTTGACCCCCGAGAAGCGCAACATTGCCCAGGTTTTTCAGTTTCCGGTGGTCTACGACACCATGACGGTGTTCGACAACCTGGCCTTCCCGCTGCGCAACCAGGGCATGGCCGAGGCCAAGGTGCACAGCAAGGTCCAGGAAATCGCCGAGGTCCTCGACCTGCAGGCCTTGTTGGGCAGAAAGGCCCGCAACCTCACCGCCGACGAAAAGCAGAAAGTTTCCATGGGCCGTGGCCTGGTGCGCGATGACGTGTCGGCGATCCTGTTCGACGAGCCGCTGACGGTGATCGATCCACACCTGAAATGGAAGCTGCGGCGCAAGCTCAAGCAGATTCACGAGCAGTTCAACATCACCATGGTCTACGTCACCCACGATCAACTCGAAGCCTCCACATTCGCCGACAAGATCGCGGTGATGTACGGCGGGCAAATCGTCCAGTTCGGTACCCCGCGAGAGCTGTTCGAACGCCCGAGCCACACCTTTGTCGGCTATTTCATCGGCAGCCCGGGAATGAACCTCATCGAGGTCACCCCACGGGCCGGTGGCGTTGGTTTTGGCGGGACTGACCTGGCATTGTCCGAGGACCTGCAGCGGCGTATCGGCGAAACCGAGTGGAAAACCCTGAAAGTGGGGATTCGCCCGGAGTTCATCCACGTCTGGGACGAACCCTATGAAGAGGCGCTGCGGGCGACGGTGGTCCATGTCGAGGACCTGGGCACCTACAAGATCATGACGTTGAGCCTGGACGGCGTGCCGCTCAAGGTGCGCCTGGCTGAAGACAAGCCGGTGCCCCAAGGCGTGGCGTCCATCAGTTTTCCGGCGCAGTGGCTGATGGTCTACGCCGATGACTACCTGCTGGAGGTCCGGCCATGAACAAGGTGCAGAACAACAAGGCCTGGTGGCTGGTGCTGCCGGTGTTCCTGCTGGTGGCGTTCAGTGCGGTGGTGCCGATGATGACCGTGGTCAATTACTCGGTGCAGGACATTTTCGACCAGTCGAGCCGCTACTTCGTCGGTGCCGACTGGTACAGGCAGGTGCTGCTCGATCCGCGCCTGCATGACTCGTTGCTGCGCCAGTTCATCTATTCGGCCTGTGTGCTGTTGATCGAGATTCCCCTGGGCATCGGCATCGCCCTGACCATGCCGACCAAGGGGCGCTGGTCCTCGGTTGTGCTGATCATCCTGGCCATCCCGCTGCTGATCCCGTGGAACGTGGTCGGCACCATCTGGCAGATCTTCGGGCGTGCCGACATCGGCCTGCTTGGCTCGACCCTCAACGCCATGGGCATCAGCTACAACTACGCGGCCAACACCATGGACGCCTGGGTCACAGTGCTGGTGATGGACGTATGGCACTGGACTTCGCTGGTGGCGTTGCTGTGTTTCTCCGGCCTGCGGGCGATACCGGATGTGTACTACCAGGCCGCACGGATCGACCGGGCGTCGAGCTGGGCAGTGTTCCGGCACATCCAGTTGCCCAAGCTCAAGAGCGTGCTGCTGATCGCGGTGATGCTGCGGTTCATGGACAGTTTCATGATTTACACCGAGCCGTTCGTGCTCACGGGCGGCGGTCCGGGCAACGCCACCACCTTCCTCAGCCAGACCCTGACCCAGATGGCCATCGGCCAATTCGACCTGGGGCCGGCCGCCGCATTTTCGCTGGTGTACTTCCTGATCATCCTGTTGGTGTCCTGGCTGTTCTACACCGCCATGACCCACTCCGACGCCAACCGCTGAGGCCTGACATGAGCAAAACAAAGCTGGTGCCTCTGTTGATCTACATCCTGTTCCTGCTGGTGCCGATCTACTGGCTGCTGAACATGTCCTTCAAGAGCAATACCGAGATCCTCGGTGGCCTGACCCTGTTTCCCCAGGACTTCACCCTGGCCAACTACCGGGTGATCTTCACCGACCCCAGTTGGTACACCGGTTACCTGAACTCGCTGTATTACGTGAGCCTGAACACGGTGATCTCCCTGAGCGTGGCGCTGCCGGCCGCCTATGCGTTCTCGCGCTACCGGTTCCTCGGCGACAAGCACTTGTTCTTCTGGTTGCTGACCAACCGCATGGCGCCACCGGCGGTGTTTTTGCTGCCGTTCTTTCAGCTGTACTCCTCTATTGGCCTGTTCGACACCCACATCGCCGTGGCCCTGGCCCATTGCCTGTTCAACGTGCCACTGGCGGTGTGGATTCTCGAGGGCTTCATGTCCGGGGTGCCCAAGGAGATCGACGAAACCGCCTACATCGACGGCTACAGTTTTCCCAAGTTCTTCGTGAAGATTTTCATCCCACTGATCGGCTCGGGCATCGGTGTGACGGCGTTCTTCTGCTTCATGTTTTCCTGGGTCGAGCTGTTGCTGGCGCGCACCCTGACCTCGGTGAACGCCAAGCCCATCGCGGCGGTGATGACCCGTACCGTGTCCGCGTCGGGTATCGACTGGGGGGTACTCGCGGCGGCCGGCGTGCTGACGATCCTGCCGGGCATGCTGGTGATCTGGTTTGTCCGTAACCATGTGGCCAAGGGCTTTGCCCTGGGTCGGGTGTGAGGAGCTGATGATGGAATGGATGAACTGGACCCCGCCTACCGCAGCCTTTTTCGGCGTCATCGCCGTGTTGCTGGTGGGCATGACCACCTGGGAGTTGCGCTCGCCGAGTATTTCCCGGCGTGGCTTTTTACCGATCAGCACCACCCGTGGTGATCGGCTGTTTATCGGTCTTCTCGGCAGCGCCTACCTGCATTTGCTGGTGATCGGCGCTACCGGCTGGAGCATCTGGGTGGCCTTTGCGCTGTCCCTGGTGTGGCTGTTGGCTGTGATGCGCTGGGGCTAGTCGAGTCGCTCGGCAACCGTGCTCCGAAACCCAAACAGGAGGTCTTATGTTCGAGAAAAACAATAAGCTGCGACATAGCGTTTCATTGGCAGCCATGCTGGCGCTCAGCGGGTTGAGTGCCGCGGCCTGGGCCGATGCCTATGAAGACGCCGCGAAAAAGTGGATTGGCAGCGAATTCAAGCCATCCACCCTCACGGCCGAGCAGCAGTTGGAAGAGCTGAAGTGGTTCATCAAGGCGTCCGAGCCGTTTCGCGGGATGAAGATCAACGTGGTGTCGGAAACCATCGCCACCCATGAGTACGAGTCCAAGGTCCTGGCCAAGGCCTTCAGCGAAATCACCGGGATCAAGTTGACCCACGACCTGCTGCAGGAGGGCGACGTGGTGGAAAAACTGCAGACCCAGATGCAGTCGGACAAGAACATCTATGACGGCTGGGTCAACGACTCGGACCTGATCGGCACCCACTTTCGCTATGGCAAGACCCAGTCGATCACCGACCTGATGGCCAACGAAGGCAAGGACTACACCTTGCCAACCCTGGACATCCAGGACTTCATCGGCATTTCCTTCACCACTGCGCCAGACGGCAAGCTGTACCAGTTGCCCGACCAGCAGTTCGCCAACCTCTACTGGTTCCGCGCCGACTGGTTCGAGCGTCCGGACCTCAAGGCCAAATTCAAGGCGAAGTACGGCTATGAGTTGGGCGTGCCGGTGAACTGGTCGGCCTATGAGGACATTGCCCGGTTCTTTACCGAAGACGTCAAGGAAATCGACGGCAAGCGCGTCTACGGGCACATGGACTACGGCAAGAAAGACCCGTCCCTGGGCTGGCGCTTCACCGATGCCTGGTTCTCCATGGCCGGTGCCGGCGACAAGGGCATACCCAATGGCTTGCCAGTGGACGAGTGGGGGATTCGCGTCGAGGACTGCCATCCGGTCGGCTCCAGCGTGACCCGTGGCGGCGACACCAACGGCCCGGCGGCGGTCTATGCGACGCAGAAATACGTCGACTGGATGAAGGCCTACGCACCACCGGAGGCGGCCGGCATGACCTTCTCCGAATCCGGCCCGGTACCGTCCCAGGGCAACATCGCCCAGCAGATCTTCTGGTACACCGCGTTTACCGCCGACATGACCAAGCCGGGCCTGCCGGTGATGAATGCCGACGGCACACCGAAGTGGCGCATGGCACCGTCGCCCAAGGGCCCGTATTGGGAGGAGGGCATGAAGCTGGGGTATCAGGACGCGGGTTCCTGGACCTTCCTCAAGTCCACGCCGGAGAAGCAGAAGCTCGCGGCCTGGCTCTATGCACAGTTCGTGACCTCGAAAACCGTATCGCTGAAGAAAACCATCGTCGGCCTGACGCCAATCCGCGAGTCGGACATCAACTCCCAGGCCATGACCGACCTGGCGCCGAAACTCGGCGGCCTGGTGGAGTTCTACCGCAGCCCGGCCCGTGTGCAATGGACCCCGACCGGGACCAACGTGCCGGACTACCCGCGCCTGGCGCAGCTGTGGTGGAGTCATATTGCCGAAGCCGCCAGCGGCGAGAAAACCCCGCAACAGGCCCTCGATGGCCTGGCCAAGGACCAGGACGCCATCCTGGCCCGCCTTGAGCGCTCCAAAGTGCAACCGGTGTGCGGGCCGAAGCTCAACCCCGAGCGCGACGCGCAATACTGGTTCGACCAGCCGGGCGCACCGAAACCGAAACTGGCCAACGAAAAGCCCAAAGGCGAGACCGTGAGCTACAACGAGTTGCTGAAGTCGTGGGAGGCGGCGCGTAAGTAAGTGATGAGGTTGGGGGGGCGCAACGGCACCTGTGGGTGTCGTTGTGCTTTTCAAAAGCCTCAGGCTTATCGCAGGCCCCCACCTGCGGCGATGTCCTCAATCGACTGCTGAATTTGGTAGCGGTTACCGTCATGCAGCAGCTCGTCAAACGGTGCCGCGGCCTTGAGCACAAAAGGCATGCGCTGATGGAGGTCGGACAGGTTGGTCATGAGGCTGTTGTCCAAGCCAATGGCGTGTCCATCATCGAGGCGATGGGTCATGGCTTCACCCATGGCGTGGCAAGCTGCAGTTTGATGAGGTAACGCTCTTCAGTGGGGCGCTTGTAATCCCTGAAGCGATTGACCACCATCATCACTTGGAACTGATTGCCCGCTTGCCAGTAGGTTGTTCCCCCTTTACTTACGTCTCGCAATTGAGCTCGCCATTGCGGCGTGTCGGCGAACGGTGGAAAGTCATTGGCCCGGGTCGGTATCCAGCCAGCTTTGCGCCATTGCTCCTGCAAATCCAGCACGACCTTGAGCGTATCGTCGAGCAGCAGCGGCTCGATTTGCGGGGACATGCTGACACTGTTGACTAACTCATCATCAAAAGTAACCGTGAAAAACCGAGCCAGTGGTGTCACGAACCCATACATAGGGTCAATGAAGCGCAGGCGGGCATCCGATTTCGGCAATCGCCCCCAAAAGCGCCCGGCAATAGCCGGGTCAATCTCCGTACTGGAGCGCTGGCGCATGTCCTCCCAAGGCTCGCCGATCATCAGCGCGATTTCCTTTTCCGATTGCGCTGCAATCGCCGCCCATGCAATGCAGACAGCGACCGCGAGTGCAAACACACCACGTCGCCAACCGACACGTTGCGTCAGACTCATCGCACGCCCCCACCTGCGGCGATATCCCGAAGCGCCTGTTCGATCTGATAGCGGTTGCCGTCATGCAACAGCTCGTCAAACTGGGCCGCGGCCTTGAGCACAAAAGGCATGCGCTGATGGATGTCGGACAGGTTGGTCATGAGGTTGCTGTCCAAGCCAATGGCGTGTCCATCATCAGGGCGCAGGGTCAAGGCCTCCCCCACGGTGTGGCAAGCTGTAGAGTGATAAGGTAACGCTCCTCAGTGGGGCGCTTATAATCCCTGAAGCGATTGACCGCCAGCATCACTTGGTACTTGTCGCCTGCTCGCCAGTAAGCCGTACCGCCCTTGTTCACATCTCGCAATCGGGCGCGCCATTGGGGCGTATCGGCGAACGAAGGAAAGCTCTTGATCCGGATGGGCGTCCAGCCAGCTTTGCGCCATTGCTCCTGCAGCTCCAGCACGACCTTGAGCGTATCGTCGAGTAGCAGCGGCTCGATTTGCGGGGACATGCTGACACTGTTGACTAACTCATCATCAAAAGTAACCGTGAAAAACCGAGCCAGTGGGGTCTCGAACCCGTAGTGAGGGTCAATGAAGCGCAGGCGGGCATCCGATTTCGGCAATCGCCCCCAAAAGCGCCCGGCAATAGCCGGGTCAATCTCCGCACTGGAGCGCTGGCGCATGTCCTCCCAAGGCTCGCCTATCACCAATGCGATTTCCTTTTCTGATTGCACTTCAATCGCCACCCACATAATGCAGGCTGCGACCGCGAGTGCAATCACACCGCGTCGCCAACCCAGACGTTGCATCAGGCTCATCGCACGCCCGCACCTGCGGCGATATCCCGAAGCGCCTGTTCGATCTGATAGCGGTTGCTATCATGCAACAGCTCGTCAAACTGTGCCGCGGCCTTGAGCACAAAAGGCATGCGCTGATGGATGTCGGACAGGTCGGCTACGGGGTTATTGCTGAAGCCAATGGTGCGTTCGTCATTGACAGGTCGGCATTGGCTGGCCAGCGTCAGCTCAATGGCCTGAGCGACGCCGGATGGGAAGTTCGTGACATAAGAGAAGTGATTGCCGCGTAGCAGTGTTACCAATAGCTGGTCACTGTACATGGCAGGTTGCAAGATGTTCCGCTGTTCGTGCCAAGCCAGATGGTCAACACTTTTGGCGATGTTGCCAGCCTCAATGGCCTCAAAAGCTTGCAGAATTTCCTTGTAATCATGACCGAACTTTAGCGTCTCCTGCCCGACCGGCCATAGTACTGGGTACTGGTCATGCCCATAGATATTTTGGCGCAACTCCAGGCAGGTTTCGAGCGCCCCCAACCCCCGTTCCTTGTAGAAAACATGCAGCGGATAAACGTCCAGGAACAGCGTGG
>NZ_JBYTBK010000028.1:0-50675 GCF_058789115.1 Pseudomonas sp. FW300-N1A1
GTTGTTTGGTCATCTGACACCTCGATCTGGCGAGCATTCTCGCCTAAATGGGTGTCCGGTTTCATTAGACCACTACATAATATCCCCAGGCTTGGGGTAGCTGAAGCCAGTCATGGCAAAAAGCTGCCTATCGAACCAGTTTGCATTGGGCATCGTTACGGGGCGGTGGCCAGCCTGAATACTGATCCTCCATGGCTCAACAGTGTTGCGCTATGTCGAGCTTCCTCCCTTCAACCTAGCAAGCCCCTGCTTGATATGGCCTGCGTTTTCACCAAGCGCGTGAAGCGCCCCACGCACATTGACACCAACCTCTAACGAGCCTTGCTGCTCTGCCAATAATGTCAGCTCCATGAGAGCGGCTTCGAGGGCGAGCTGGTTCTCGTACATTTTTCTAGGACATCAGGTAGCGAATAGTTGTTTGGCGTTGCTTCGATTTCTTTCGAGAAAATCCAAGCATAGCAGCGACATTACCCACTACAGATACCTGCTGCAGGTTGTAGTGTGAGGGTGTGTGATTGAGGAATTGACAGGAAAAACTTTCCGCAATTTTTGAAGTGTTCCGCAATCGGTCACTTTGCCGGTGTGACCCTCATCCCCTTGCGCGATCTGATGTGCTGCTCTGTCATGCCGATTGTGGTATGTCCCAGGTGGAGCCGCACGCGCCCGACTCGACTCGGCGCATGCTCAACGAATTATCAGTATCACCAGCGACGGTGACCAAGGACTGATCGCGTTGACTGCTTGTCAGGCCTATGGGCGTGAGGTTTCGCGCTGAAGTTGAATGACTGCAGTCGACTCAACGTCAACGTCAACGTCAACGTCAACGATCACCAGCACCAACGAAACGCACGCGATTCGTCCTTTAGACGTGTTTGTTAGCAGACTCCGGTGCGGGCCGGCCTTGCCTTCTTCCTGGCGCTGACTGGAGGAGCGGCAGGTCTTATTCGCTCCTAAGTACGTGGTCGATGGTTGTGGTGGTGATACGGCCAAGAAGTTGTCGCAGTATCGGCCGATGGGCTCGGTGGTGGGGCGGCCAGCTCTTCCAGGTGGGTGATGATGTCGTCCGGCTTGAGCACCAGTACGTCGCTGTCCAGGGTGTCCAGAATCATTTCGGCAGTGTTGCCGATCAATGCGCCGGACAGTCCGGTACGGGCCACGCTACCGATCACTGTGAGCGCCGCTTCGAGCTTGTGCGCGATGTATGGGATCAGCACATCGGCTGAGCCTTCCTCGATATGCAGGCGTTCGTCGCTGATGTCGAATTCGGCCTGGAACGTCTTGCATAGTTCGCGATAAAGAGCCTGAATGCTCTCCTTGAGTTGGAGTACGGGGTTGGCTGCCGAGAACAGGGGGTAGGGGTGGGCGCTCATCATGTGCAGAGTGCCGCCCGCCAATGTGGCGATGTCGTAGCCGTGGCTGACGATGCCGGAATGCAGGACGCGATGCTCCACGTCACTGTTACCGGCATCAATGGCCGCGAGAATGTTGCCACCGGTCCAGGGTCTTGCGGTTTTTACTATCAGCACCGGGCTGGGGCAGTATCGCAGCAGCTTCCAGTCCTCGGGGGTGAGGAGGGCCTTCATCAGTGATGTGTGGGGCAGGTGCTGCTTGATCACCAGGCCACAGCCCTCCGCCTGTTGGGCGGCGATGATGGTCTTGTGTGAACTCCCGTGCCAGGCTTGCTGGGCACTGACGCTGTAACCCTCCTGGACCAATTCGCCTTGAATGTCGTTCAGGTAGGAGTCATGGTGGTTTCCCTTGTCGCAGGCCAGCAGATGCAGGTGCGACCGGGTAGCGCCGGCAATCATTTTGGCTCTGTTCAGGATCTGATCCCTGGACTGTTGCGGATCCACCACCACCAACGTGTTGCGAATGGTGTGCATGAGCGTGTTCCTGTGCTGAGTACAGCGTTCATGTGGATGGCGGGCACTCTTGGCCTATATCCTTTCGGCCGGATGTACGCGTACTGGCCAACCCTTGCCTACCTGTTAACCGGAAGTTCATTTGCCAATACCCTGCACGCGACAGCTAAAATCCAATCTCGCCCGCTCAGTCTGATCGTGATGCTTAAATCGAGCGGGTATGGATGATTATGAAACTGCTGCTGATCGCTTATGCAACTACGCAATATGAATCTCCAGCACTGGCGCCGTTGTTCCATTGCATCTATAGTGATGCAGGGTAAGTTGTAACGCGGCCGGTACACTTGACGCTAGTTGTAACGCTGTAGGTACACTTGTTGGTGCTGGAGGAATCACGTTATTTCTTGTTAATTGCGCTAATGACACAGGAAACGCGATAGCATCTGCCGCCTTCAATGCCTCGCATACCTACGCCTATCCGCCCGCACAAGTACTACACCCCACGTGGATACCCAGATCCTGTAGTGATGATCGAATCGAGTTGCTCTCCGGCGAGCATTTTTGCTCGCACAACTCAATGGCTAAGTATGATGGTTATTCTGCTTGATGTTTAGGTGGTTATTCGACTGAGTTAGTTGATTTTTACCTAAGTAAACTCTAAACAAACCTTATTCGATCTGATGAAGTAACACCTTGCCCGCTGATCGAGACACCTGAAGCAAATTCGCTTTTGCGATGGCAAGTATGCCGGATAATTCAAGCAGACTTGTCGCGAGCGATTCCTGAGTGCATCTGTCACGAGATCTATTGATTGTCTTGCCATGGAAGGCCAGGCGACCGGAGTGGGCATCACTCCGGCGCCGCCGTCCCCGCAGATGCTCCCTGCACGTCCAGCCAGGTTCGCGGCCCTGTGCACAAGGCGCAGCGAACCTGGAATCCGCGATCAATACAGTGTCGATATCACTGATGCAGCACGAACGTCGCCAGGGTTTTCAGCTCGTCCGGGCTTAACTGCGCAAAAGGCGGCATCGGGATGCTTCCCCATTTGCCGGTTCCACCGTTTTGAATACTGGACATTATCTTGGCCAGCGCCTGCGGATCGTTGGCGTATTTGGCCGCCACCTCGTGGTAGGCCGGGCCTACGACTTTGTGATCGATGGCGTGGCAAGACAGGCAGGCATTGCCCTGGAGCAATGCCATGGCGTCGTCGACTTTGGCGACGGGTGCCACCGGGCTTGAGACAGCCTGCACATCGGCATCGCCCGCCCGGACACTGCCGTAGGTCACCGCAAGGTAGGCACCGATGATGTTCACCTCCTGGTCGCTGATGGGAGCACCGTACACCTGCTGCATCTTTCTGGCTTCTGCGGTCCATTGCGCCAGGCTCATGCCGGGAGGCTGGAAGTTGATGTAATCGGCAGAATGGCAAGTGGAGCACTTGTGCTGCGCCAGTGGGTATCCGGGCAGTGCACTGGGGTTGAGTACCGCCGTTTCGGGCGGCAACGTGATGGCGAGTGGCGCTGCGTTCACCAAGGTCGCCAAACAAACCTGAGCCGCGCACAGCAGGGTGGTCATGGGTTTCATACAAGGCTCCTCAGGCGACGATCACGTGGCTGGTTTCTACGACGTGGCGGCGGTAGCCACCGGGGTTCCAGTCGGCTTGCAACGGTTGTGTCTCGCCCGCACTGTTGCTGGCCCGTACCATCAGCTGTGTGGCGCCCTTGCGGGCAAAGGTGATGGGCAGCGTCCACTGGCGAAAAGAGTAGCGCCCAAGATCCTCTCCGAGCCGGGCTTCGCGCCAACTGTTTCCGCTGTCGATCGAGACTTCCACCTTGTTGATCCCGACACCGCCATCAAATGCAATACCCTTTAGCTCCACGCTCTTTTTCAGTGGCAACACATCGCCGTGTTTGACGCTGGTGATGAAGCTGCGTACCGGCAACCTGGAAATCGGCCGCGTTTGTGCTGCTGTCGTGCCGGGGGCGATGCAGAGGCAATCGTTGTCTGGGACGCGGTAGCCTTTAGCCATGAAGAAGCCGTCGTAGGTGTGGTCGACGACTTCGATCTCACTCAGATGCTTGATCCAATAGGTGCCGAAGTAGCCTGGCACGACCAGGCGTATTGGGTAGCCGTTGAGGAAGGGCAGGTCGGTGCCGTTCATCGACCAGGCGATCATGGGTTCACCGTCCATGGCATGGCTGATGTCCAGCGCCTTGATGTACTCCGGTGTGCTCGGCAGTACTGGCTTGTCGAGCCCACGGAACGTCACTTGCCTGGCGTCGGCTTTCACACCCGCCTTTTCCAGCACCGCCTTGAGCGGGACGCCCACCCAGCGGGCATTGCCCATTGAGCCATTGCCCAATTGCGCGCCGAACACGCGCGGCATCGAGAACCCACGGCTGTTGCCGGAGCACTGATTGACGGCCACCACCTCTACCGGTTCGGCCAGGGCCTTGAGTTCCGCGAGGGAAAGTGACAGCGGTGTGTTGACCGAGCCCTTGATCGTCAAGCGGTAACTGTCCGGATCAATGCTGGTCGGGAAATTGGCCAGGTGGTAGCGCACAAAAAAGGCATCATTTGGCGTGATAGGCCCTTCGTTGAAGATGGGGAACGGGGTCTCAAGGTGTGGCGGGCGGGTGGTCACCAGGGTCAACGGCCGTTTTTGCGGGTATTGCACCAAGGGTCGCGGACCGGCGGCAAAGGTGATTTCTTCAGCGGTTTCGTCTCCGGCCTTGGCGACGCGGGCCAGCGCAGAAGCCGTCAACGCCAGGACCAAGGCATCACGTAGCACGCGCCGGCGGTTCGGCTGGCTGGTTTCTACAAAATTGAACTTCATTCTTGGCTCTCCTTAGCTTTTTATGATTGTTTTGCTGAGCTGTCACTGAAAGCCCCCGTCGGGATGGAGAGGCATCAGGTTTAATGTGCAGATGGAGTTTCGCTTGACTGTTCGGCTTTGGTGAACAAGCCAGTATTGTCATGCGCAAGCCGACGGCTTTTCATTGAACGTCAATGACTTTGCATTTGATGACACCTGCATGTCGCGAATGGATCAGCTCAATGAATCGGATTTCAACCTCATGCACCTGTGGCCGAGCGCGCTCGCCTTCGTACTTCTCTGTGTATTGAGCGCCTGGATGTGGTCGCTCGGTCACAATTGATTGCCAGGCGGGTGCCTGCCACTGTGTACGGATGCGACAATGGGGCCGGTCATGGAACTAACACCGGCCATGGCGTCTACATTCCAGGGAGTACTCCCTTTCTGAGAGGACGGATATGTTCAGATCTCGCTCGTTGATTACAGCGGTTACATGCCTTGCGTTGGCCTGCGGCTCAGCCACAGCATCAGCCGACCCGGGAAACGGGAAGGGGCAAGGGAATGGCAAGGGCAATCCGCAATACAGCCAGGACTATGACAACCAGGGAGGCCATGGCAACAAAGGCAAAAACTCAGACGGCGGCGATTGGGATAATGGCCCGAGCATCAATCGCGGCGCCGTGCTTGGCATTATTGGGGGCTATCAGGACTACTGGAGCCCCGGGGCTTCCTTGCCGCCCGGCATTCAAAAGAACCTGGCGCGAGGCAAACCTCTACCGCCGGGGATCGCCAAGAAACTGGATGGTCGGTTGATCGGCAGGCTGCCTCACTACGATGGCTACGAATGGCAGCAAGCAGGGACCGACCTGATACTGGTCGCGCTCGCAACCGGGCTCATTTATGAAGTGCTCAACGGCGCCTTCGATTGACGGACTGGCTGACAAGGCGCATCCAGCATGCGCGTTGTTGAAGTCTCATGGGGCGGTGTGCCTGTCTGACTCAGGGCACACGGCCTTCCGTCTGTCGCGAGACTTGAACTGTCGGGGGCTTCAGGCGTCATACCTAACGCCATAACAACCCTCACGGAAGCTATCATGCTTTTAAAAAACAAGAGTCTCGTTGCTGTAATGTCATGCGCCCTGATGCTTGCAGCCGCCCCGTTACTCCCTGCTGACCTGTCCATCATGAACTCCGCCTACGCGAAGGAAGGTGGTGGTGGTGGTGGTGGTGGTGGTGGTGGTGGTGGCCACGGTGGCGGAAACGGTGGCGGCCACGGCGGTGGTCACGGTGGCGGTACGGGTGGCGGTCACAGCGGTTCGGGTCATGCCGATGGTTCCAGCAGCAATGGCCACGGTAAAGGACTGAGCAGCGATCATGCCGGCAAGGCTACTCGCGACCACGGTCTCAGCGGCAACCACTATGGCAGTGATCGCAATGATGATAGCGGCCATGGCAGCACGACTTCAGGCATTGCCCAGTCCAGGGATACGCGCGGCGTCGCCAAAGCCACGGCGATCTCGGCGACGACTCCGGGCGATCACAACACCAAAGGCTTGAGTAATGCCGGGCCGTCGGATTCAAAGCCATCGGTTTCAAAGAAGTCCCATTGAGCGTAAAGGACTGAGCAAGCCGCTCTCTCGGGAGCCAGGCCTGTGCAGTCAATCCGGCAGGAAGGCGCGGGCAGGTCACCCGGATCTCGCCTGACGTTCTTCAGCGAGTCTGCGCGACACCTTTTCAGTCCTCTGCAAAGGTGTCGTGACGCTACTCGCCGGCCGGTTGTTCATTCCGTATGAGCAGCGCCCTGGCCAGGTCTTCATCGCTGGCCTTGAGGCCTGGATGATCCTGGCGAATCTGCCTGAGCACCGACTCCAGATAAACCCCCCGAATGGCACCGCCACTGGCGACGAAGCTGGAAAGGTCATCGCGGGCGGGCGTCACGATCTTGTCGTCCTTGAACGTTGAGTACAGCGACGCGGAAACCCCGGCAGAGGTCGCGACATCGCTCGCGTCCACATCGGCCATGGCCGAGCCCACGGGCAGGCAAAGCAAAAGCGCAGGAATGAGCAGTAAGGAACGCATGGTGTGTTCTCCCAAATCACGTAGCCTGAAGGGGCTAGCCTTACTTTTATGAGGCGCGGTGTCCGCCGGGAGTTCCCCCATGAAAGCGGCTTGAGACTGGACAGGGTTGAAGGGTGAGGCCCCAGGTTTCCCAGGCACTCAGGTCACTGGCTGTAGGCCACCGTGCCAATACGAAATGATTTACAATGCCGTTCCTTTGATGGGGGCGGACTTGGGTGGATGTTCTCGTTTTATTGCATGACTACTTGAGCCGGTGGGTGCTTGAGCCGGTCACCGAGCAGTTTCTCGGCCTGTTCGATCTCAATGGCCGCCTCGGTCTGGCGTTCCTCTTCACGTCCTATGCCATCGCCTACAGCCTGTTCCTGTACCGCAAGCGGCGAGGGCTGACCGACGCGCGCTCGTTCGTGCAGTTCATCGGCGGCCGTCGCGTGCATTTCCATCGTTCGGCCTTGCTCGATTACCGGTACTACTTCGTGCGGGCGATCCTGAAAGTCGCGCTGGTGCTGCCCATCGTCGGTCTGGTTGACCCCTACATCCTGCGCTCCGGGGACTATATCGGCTTTTTCACCCGCCTTTGGGGGGCGCGGACGCAGGTGGGGGAGCACCTCGGGTTATCCCTGCTCTATGGGCTGGGGGTGTTTCTGCTCAAGGACTTCATCCATTACTGGGCCCATCGGGCGTTTCATTGCCGGTGGTTGTGGGCGTTCCACAAGGTCCACCATTCGGCCCCCGTTCTGGTGCCTGCGACGGCAAGCCGGGTGCACTTCGTTGAAAAGATTGTCGAAAAGCTGAGCACTGCGGTTGTCCTTGGCGCCTATGCCGGTATCTTCTGGTACGCCTGTGGCGGCGTCATCGGCCGCTATACTTTGTTCGGCGTCACCTACCTGGTGTTGATCCTCAATGGCCTGGCGGCCAACCTGCGCCACAGCCATGTCTGGCTTTCGTTCGGTCCTGTCATCGAGCACGTGCTCAACAGCCCGGCCCAGCACCAGATTCACCACAGCGATGCGCGCCAGCACTTCAACAAGAACTTCGGTACCAACCTGTCACTCTGGGACTGGATGTTCGGCACACTCTATGTCACCACCTCGGCACCCGAGCCGGTCCGGTTCGGTACCGGGGCGCAGGATCACGAGCGGTACCTGACGGTCTACAGCCTGATCGTCACGCCCTTTGTGGACACGGCCCGCAGGCTGTTCCTGGCCAAACGCCCCAGGGTGCGTGCACCCGGCGCCTCAGAAACACCCTCTGTGTAGTGGGCGACGGTGTTGGGCCGGGAATCCTGCCTGCGCCGCCAGGCTTTCACGGGCGCATAAAAAAGTCCGCGTTCGCGGACTAAAAGGGAGCTTTTCAAAGGAGTGGGAAGACTCTGCGCCCCAGGGTGTGATCAATTCGTGAAAAGGACGTCATGGAATTGCTAAAAGGGTGTTCGCTGTAAAGGCCCGGAGGGCTCAATCGGGCATGCGAGCGGTGATCTCCTGAAAAGTATCGTCCTTCAACACCGCCAACAGCTTCTTACCGTCCTTGAGCGTTGCGATGACCGTGACTTCTGTCTCTTCGCCCGCTATCAGGTACCCGGCCACCGCGCCTATCGGACCCAGCAGCACCGCTCCGGCGATTCCAAGACCGATGGCATCCCGGGTGTTCTTCACCGATTCCACACAGGCGGCTTCAAGAGTTTCAAACGACGCGACGGGGATCCTGACGGGACGACCGAGGAGCGATTGCAGGGTAAAGACGCCTGATTGATAGTTGGCGTCTCCTGGCAGGAAGTCGCCAGCAAGTACGCTGATCGTTGCCATTTTTTCGTCCTCTGGCAGTCGTGTTGACTCATCATTTCGTACCTATGGACGATGGGCGTCAACGTCATGGCGATGAGCTGCAGCTCCGTTGGTCTTGCCATGGCCGAATAACGCAAGGAGAGGGGCACCGAACACATGCCCGTGGCGAGCGAGCTTGCTCGCGCTGGGCTGCGCCGCAGCCCCGAAACCGGTCCCCGGATTTTATCCGTAAGTGTGCAATAGACCTGTCAGGGCACGCTTCGCGCTGGAGCACCAGTCCGGCCCAGCGCAAGCAAGCGCCCTCGCCACGCAGGCAGCGTTCAATCAGCCCTTTGGTGGGTTGTCATTCACGCGCCGGCGCTACCGGCTGGCTGCGAGCGGTTGCGGGTGAGGCAATCCCGGCCTATGTTCCAAGCGATGCTTGAGCTGCGAGCGTCGCGTGACGACTCGCAGCAGGTTGCTGTCCATCCAGTGCGGGTTGCCGCAGAGAGGTGATGACATGCCGAACAATTCCCGTCCCGCCGTGCTCGAACTGATCGGCAATACGCCGCTGGTGCGTATCAGTCGCTTCGATACCGGCCCGTGCACGCTGTTCCTCAAACTCGAATCACAGAACCCCGGTGGCTCGATCAAGGACCGCATCGGCCTGGCGATGATCGATGCCGCCGAGCGCGACGGCCGCTTGCGTCCTGGCGGCACCATTGTCGAGGCCACCGCCGGCAATACCGGCCTGGGCCTGGCCCTGGTGGGGCGCGCCAAGGGCTACCGGGTGGTGTTGGTGGTGCCGGACAAGATGTCCACCGAGAAGGTCTTGCACCTCAAGGCGATGGGCGCCGAGGTGCACATCACGCGGTCCGATGTCGGCAAGGGCCACCCCGATTACTATCAGGATGTCGCCGGGCGGTTGGCGCAGGAGATCCCCGATGCCTTCTTCGCCGATCAGTTCAATAATCCGGCCAACCCGCTGGCCCACGAGTGCAGCACCGCGCCCGAGATCTGGGCGCAGACCCAGCATGACGTGGATGCCATCGTTGTCGGTGTCGGATCGGCCGGCACGCTGACCGGGCTGACCCGCTTCTTTCGCCGCGTGCAGCCGAACCTGGCGATGGTGCTGGCCGATCCACTGGGCTCGGTGGTCGCCGAATACAGCCGCAGCGGCACCCTCGGCACGCCCGGTTCCTGGGCCGTGGAGGGCATCGGCGAAGACTTCATTCCATCGATTGCCGACCTTTCCAGTGTGCGCCAGGCCTATTCGATCAGCGACGAGGAAAGCTTCGATCATGCCCGCCAACTGCTGCGCGCCGAAGGCATTCTCGGCGGCTCCTCGACCGGCACCTTGCTGGCGGCGGCACTGCGTTATTGCCGCGAGCAGACCGAGCCCAAGCGTGTGGTCAGTTTCGTCTGCGACACCGGCACCCGCTACCTGTCCAAGGTCTACAACGACCAGTGGATGAACGACCAGGGCCTGTTGCAGCGCAAGCATTACGGCGACCTGCGCGACCTGATTGCGCGCCGTTTCGAGGATGACCGGGTGATCAGCGTAGGCCCGGACGACACCTTGCTCACCGCTTTCCAGCGCATGCGCCTGGCGGATGTTTCACAACTGCCGGTGCTGGTGGACGGGCAGCGGCTGGTCGGGGTGATCGACGAGTCCGACATTCTGCTGGGCGTGCACCAGGACGCGTCGCACTTTCGGATGCCCGTGGCCAGCGCCATGACCGACAAGGTGGAAACCCTGCCGCCGGGTGCCAGTCTGGCGGAACTGGAGGCGGAACTCGACCGTGGGCTGGTGGCGATCATCCAGGACGCCTCGGGCTTTCACGGCCTGATTACCCGGGTCGACATGCTCAACCACTTGCGGAGATCCCTTGCATGAGCCAGCACGATGAAACCGTCGCGCCACGTGACTTTGCCACCCGGGTGATCCATGCCGGGCAGGTGCCGGACCCTTCCACCGGGGCGCTGATGCCGCCGATCTACGCCAACTCCACCTATGCGCAACAGAGCCCCGGTGTGCACAAGGGGCTCGACTACGGGCGCTCGCACAACCCCACGCGCTGGGCGCTGGAGCGCTGTGTCGCGGACCTGGAAGGCGGGACCCGGGCCTTCGCTTTCGCCTCCGGGCTGGCGGCCATCGCCACCGTACTCGAACTGCTCGACGCCGGTGCGCATGTGGTCTCCGGCAACGACCTGTACGGCGGTACGTTCCGACTGTTCGAGCGGGTGCGCCAACGCAGCGCTGGCCATCGCTTCAGCTTCGTCGACCTGACGGACCTGGCGACCTTCGAAGCGTCGCTGCAGCCAGACACGCGGATGGTCTGGGTCGAGACACCGAGCAATCCCTTGCTGAGCCTCACCGACCTGGCCGCGGTTGCGCGCCTGTGTCGCGAGCGAGGCATTCTCTGTGTGGCCGACAACACCTTTGCCAGTCCGTGGATACAGCGGCCACTGGAGTTGGGTTTCGATATCGTGCTGCACTCGACCACCAAGTACCTGAACGGTCACTCCGACGTGATTGGCGGCATTGCGGTGGTCGGGCAGAACGCCGAACTGGCCGAGCGCCTGGGTTTCCTGCAGAACGCGGTGGGTGCGATCGCCGGGCCGTTCGATGCGTTTCTGACCTTGCGCGGGGTGAAGACCCTGGCACTGCGCATGGAGCGCCATTGCAGCAACGCGCTGGAACTGGCGCAATGGCTGGAGCGTCAGCCGCAGGTCGCGCGGGTCTATTACCCGGGCCTGCCCTCGCACCCGCAGCACGAGTTGGCGCGGCGGCAAATGCGCGGGTTCGGCGGAATGATTTCCCTGGACCTGAACAGCGACCTGGCCGGTGCCAGGCGCTTCCTCGAGGCGGTGCGGATCTTTGCCCTGGCCGAGAGCCTGGGCGGGGTGGAAAGCCTGATCGAGCACCCGGCGATCATGACCCACGCCAGCATCCCGGCGCAGACCCGCGCGCAACTCGGCATCGGCGATGCGCTGGTGCGTTTGTCCGTGGGGGTGGAGGCGGTCGAAGACCTGCGCGCCGACCTGGCCCAGGCGCTGGCGCGGATCTGAGCCCGTCGCCATGAACAATCCAGAAGCCTTGGTAATGCGTTCTGTAGGAGCGAGCGCGCTCGCGATGGACGTTAACGATTACACGTGTTTTCTGAGTAATCGCGTTGTTCTTGAGTTCATCGCGAGCACTCGAACGTCGACCGGCTGCTCCTACAAATTCGGTTTCATCTCCCTTGGCGGGTTCCGGATAAACCTGCGGTTTCGGGGTAACAGGGGTTAGCCCGATAAGGCAGAAAAAATGTTCAAGGATGCGTGCCGACCTGTGCTGACCTCCAGGTGCTTATAGGTGTCGGCATCCGTCAGGCACAGCAGTTTCCTGCCATCCTTGAGTTCAACCCAGAACGTCACCTGAGCCTCATCGTGGCTCAAGGCGGTGTCGGTGACGGCGCAGAGGGGCGCCAGCGCCAGGGTCGCGGCCAGGCCCATGCCGGCAGGGTTCTGCGTGAGTGATTGCGGGGCCTGGTTCAACAGGGTGAAATCCTTGATGTCCGTCACCGGGACGTTGAGGCCCGGCCAGGGATAGAGCGCGGTCTCGACGTTGAGTACACCCGGTCCGCAGGTCCCGACACCATAAAGAAAATCACCGGCCAGAATCTGGATGTTAGCCATGTGGACACCTCCTGATATCGACCTCGTGGACATTTCACGCCCCAAAAAAGGGCGAGTCAATGACCGGGCGACAGGCGTGGGATTCAGGCCTCAGATATTGAGCTTTTCGCATTCGGCCTGGGCTTCCAGGCGGGTCCCATAGTGGGCTTTCATCCGCTGTTTGTCCTGATTGTCGTAGAGGTTGAAACCCATCGGGGCCAGCCCGGTGTGTAGCCGAATACCTCTACGGCCGGATGCGGTCTTGATGGGGATCGCAGGAACCACAACGAATCGGGGGATCATTTCCCTGTCCTCTTGCCTGGCGGATGTTAAGCAATAGAGGCAATAAGCCGCCACCGCAAGCGCGCTTCAGGGGTATCCGATGAACTGTGCGCGCCGGGGCATTATGTCGGGATGGCCGTTTGTCCGGCCTGTGGTTATGCTCTGTGGGTTTTCATTCGTTAACAATAATCAACCACAGTGACGTTATGAGCCAACCAGAGACGCGTGCGACTGCCTTAGCGCTGTATCCCGAGGATTCCCGCGAAGCAGCGGCGCTGCTCAAGCAGGCCGTGCCCTTGATGGTGCGTCACAACATTCCACCCAATCCGGTGCATTACGCGCTCTGGTACACCTACAGCAAAGGCCGGGAGCCAGAGCTCAATCGTCACCTGGACAGGATGGTCAGGGACTTCGAGGGGGTCCCGGCAGAGTCTGCTGCCCGGCTGTTTCGTGAGTACATCATCCGCGATGAACTGGAGGACGCTCGCAGCGGCCAGCAGCAGGCGATCAACCTGGTGGACGGCATGGAGCGCGACATCTCGCGAAGCGTCAGAGGCAGCCAGCACTTCCAGGACCGCCTCGGGCATTGCCTGGACATGCTGGAGGAGCCGACTGGCGAACGCTTGCCAACCCTTCTGAGTGAACTGCAGCAGAGCACCCGGCTGATGCAAGGCCAGCAAGAGTTGTTCCTTTCCCAGTTGCACTCGGCGCAAAACGAGATCAAGAGCCTGCGCGACAAGCTTGAGCGCGCCCAGTTGGCCGCGACTCTCGATGGCTTGACCCAGGTGCTCAACCGAACGACGTTCACCCGTTTACTGGAGCAGGCGTTGGGCGCCGGTCAGGCGGGTGTGGCATTGATCATGCTGGATATCGATCACTTCAAGCAGTTCAACGACCAGTACGGCCACCCGTTGGGCGACCGGGTGCTCCAGCATGTCGGCGAGGTGCTGCGCAATGCAATCAGCCCGAATGTCACGGTGGCGCGCTATGGCGGTGAAGAGTTCTGCGTCATGTTGCACGCATGCAGAGACCTCGATAACGCCGGGGATTTTGCCGAGCAACTGCGCCTGAAGGTGCAGGCCTTGCGGATCAAGGCGCGCGGTACCGACCAGGTGCTGGACAGGGTCACGGCGTCCTTCGGTGTCGCCCTCGCCAAACCGGATGACACCCTTGAGAGCTTGCTGACGCGCGCCGACGACGCGCTGTGCCAGGCTAAACGCAATGGCCGAAACCAGGTCCATCGGTCGGCCTCGACGTGACCCTCGCAAGCCTGCAGGCGAGCCGCTGAAAATCGTCGCGCGGTATCCACGGATTTTCCTTCAGAGGCTCAGTGTCGATGAGCGGTATGGCGCGAAAAAAGTGTGGTTATTTAAGGGCTTAGCGGATAAACGGTATAAAATTAACCTGTAAATATCTTGTTACAAGTCAATGGGTTAGGTATTATCGTCCTGCGTTCACCACCACGGTTTATGCATTTTTAAGCCCCAAGTTTCCATCAGCTACTTGGGCTTTTTTTTGCCCGCAATTTGACCCCTGGGCCTGCAGGTTTTCTGCTGTCGGCGTTCAGTGTCCATCGCCGCCCGGTTATTTCCCCAGGCCATAAGGGCGACACAAAACGTTATTAGACCCCTCGGCAGGGCAATGCTAAAAAAGAAAGTGCACGGCATTCAATCAGCATGAAGCGGGTTGAGTCACAACGTGCACTGCATCTCCATTTGCTTAAATGGAACCGCCCAACATTGAGCTGGGCAACGATCAATGAGTCTGATGCCGCCCTCTGGGTCAATTGCTGCGCCTCTGGCCAACTGCTCGCGCAACCGTGCATAGGGCTCATTGATCACTTTTTCTCCCGCAACCTCCAAAATCCGACACGCCATCGCTTATTGCATGGGGCGGGATGAATTGTGCCCGTTAGAATGCCCCCACTGGACAATGAGGCGGTGGCGGCAGATGCGCAGAGAAATTGGTTACTGGAATCGGGACGGTCGGGAGTTGTTCTATTACCTGGAGTTCAACCCGCACACGGCGGAGTTTTTTCTCACCTGTGAACACACCCCGCGCGAGGGTGCCATGAGCATCAGGTCGGTGCCCCTCAGCGAGGCCCGTGGCGAGCGTTACTACGACGATGCCGTGATGATCATCAAGGAAGAGCTGTTCAAGGATTACCGGATCCAGGCGCACGCTTGATCGCTCAAACGTGCGGATTACGATTTTTCGCTCAGGCGATCAGGTCAACCTTGCCGCTCGCCAAGCGGTAGATCCCGCCCACGATTTTCAACTTGCCACTGGCGAGGGCGTCACCGAGCACGGCCGATGTGCTTTTCAGTTGGTCGACCGAGTCCTTGACGTTTTGCACGGTTGCGTTGTGCAGCAGGTCGCCCGGTTCTTTCAGGACTTTGTTGATCGTGGGCTGGAGGGCGAGTGTCAGTGTCTGAATCTTGCCGGGGTATACCGTGTGGTCTTTGGCGGTTTTGATCCCGGCGATCATGGCCCCGCAACTCTCGTGGCCCAACACCAGAATCAACGGCGCGCCCAGCGCCAGTACCGAGTACTCAAGGCTGGCCAGTCCTTCGTCGGTGACAAAGTTGCCGGCGACCCGAACGGCAAACAGATCGCCGCGGGCCGTATCGAATGCGTATTCGGGGGCGATGCGCGAATCTGCGCAACTCAGGACTGCAACGAACGGGTTCTGGCCGGACACCAGGGCTTCGCGCTCCGCCTTGAAGTCGTGGGTGGTGGAGGCACCGCGAATGTATCGCTCGTTACCTTCCATCAGGCGTTGCAGGGCCTGGTCGGGGCTGAGGGCGTTTTGCGGCTTGGGTGGCGCGACGTTTTCTTCTGCGCCCTTGGCCAGCCTGGCGGGGAGGGCGCCGGCCAGCAGCAGGGCACCTGCGCCCAGACCTGCGAGCCTCAGAAAATGGCGGCGATCGTGGGTGTTGGGGCCAGGCGTTGATTCAGGGGATGGGCACATGGCATATGGACTCGGTTCATGGGGAAGAATGACTGGCACAGGGGCAAGTACTGCCCTGAGCCCCGGGTACCGCCATGTGCAAGTCTAGAGGGTTTGCCGGGTTAGCATTGCGCCCCGGCGATTGGGCGATCAACGGCGATGTGGTGAGGCAGAACCCGCTCAAAAAATGCGATGCCGCTATCACTTTGCGTTTAATTCTTTCGCCTGTGTCAGCTTCGGCTACGCTGTCTGAGTGAGTCAGAACCCCATAAACGGACCTGTGGAGCCATCTCATGCTTTCTCTCAGCGAGCTTCGTCACATCCTGGAGTCAGGCTTTCACCCGCTCTCTTGCACCTGCACCGCCAATTCCGACGGGGCGTTGAAGATCACCGTCTTTGAACCCCGATCCGGGCGTATCGAACTCCTGCTCACCGGGGTGTCGACGGCACGCCTGACCAGTGTTCGCGATGTCTCCAACTTCGTGGGTGAGTTGCGAACCGAATTGAGAGCGGGGCGTAGAGCCTTTGCCGGTTGAGTCGTGCAGGCCACAAGCACTTCACCGCCGCGCCATTTCTCGAACCGTTCGACCCTGAGCACCCGCTCCGGCGTGGGGCAGGGTTGTCTATATTCTCTTGAACCTGGGTTTCAGCCCTGTCTGCTGTCCCGGCTGTAGTCTGCCCGCACGGCGTTTGTCAGGCACCTGGTGCCGACGGTTGCATCCTGCGAGTGGCGGCGTTATCAAGGGAGTGGCACTTTCGGCATTCTGAATGGGAGGCAATCGCCATGTCACTCAATAAACCCGAGCAGGAACTGCGGCAGGATCTCCAGGACATTGCGTCCGAGTTGCGCTGGTCCGCCGTGGAGATGAAAGCCATTGCCGCGCGACTCAACGAGTCCGGCAATTCGGTTGACGCCCAGGCGTTGCTGCGGATGTGCGAGTTGTTCGAGCGCACCGACGCGCGATTGGGCAGTTTCGCCGGTGAGGTCAAGGCGCACAAAATCAGCCTCAAGTAGGTCCGGGCGGTCGGCAGTAGTCACCCTCGACGCCATCGCGGGCCCGCCCGCGCCCGCAGAAAATCACCTTCGAACTACTATTACTTTTGCCGAGGCCGGACAAATTCGATAAAGTTAACCATCAGGTCAACTTTTTTCAGCTTGTCAGCCCTTCGCATCGTCAGGAAGGGTTTCTGTATGACCTGAGATTTCCCAGAACACCATAATGACATGGACGGATTTCATAGCCGTCCAGAGGATGATCCATGTCCAACCGTGATATATCCCGGCGCTCCTTCCTGCAGGGCGGATTGATCGCTGGCGTCAGCGTGACGCTGACTCCGCTCAGCACCCAGGCATTGGCCGCCCTGATGGAAAACAGCGTGACCGTCCCGTCCGAGCAATGGCTTGGCAACAACGGCAAGGCACGCATGCGCAATGACTCACTGTCCAAGGTGTGCGGCAGCAAGGTATTTGCCCGCGACATCCGCGCCAAGGACATGCCGGGCTGGCCGCAACAGCAAGGCCACGCGATGCTGCTCAAGACTATTCGTGCCGACCGCATCTACGAAGGTTTCGACCTGTCGTTGCTGGGCGCCGAATTGCAGCCTGACCGCATCGTCACTGCGCAGGACCTGGACAAGGACGGCATCGTATTTCCGGAAGAACACGCCCCCGATCCGCTGCTGCCGCCCGGCCAGGTACCGATGTTCATCGGCCACCCGGTGGCGATCCTGATCTGGAACGATTTCGAACGTTACCGCCAGGCCAAGAACACGCTCAAGTTCAACGACAAGGCCATCCGTTACGGCGCCCAGGCTCCTCTGTATACCCGTGACCCCTACGGCAGTTTCCGCTACGTGCGCGTGGGCGGGGCGACCTCGGCCGATGAAGACGAATTCGCCAGCCTGAAAGACTCGATCCTGTTCCCGATGATTCGCGAGCGGCGTCCGGTCTGGAACGCCCAACCCAATCTGCATGGCAACCTGACCGAGCGCGGCCTGTTTTATGCCGACCGCATGAAGCAGCAGTTGGAAACCCCACCGGAAGGCTGGATGGTGTTTGACGAGCGCTACAAGACGCCGTCCATCGAGCCGGCCGCGCTGGAGCCGGACAACGGCAACGGCTGGTACGACCCGGCGACCAAGACCCTGCATTTCGTGGTGGCCACCCAGTGCCCACTGGAGACTGCGAGTGAAACGGCGAAGATGATCGCACCGTCGCGTTTCGGCCTGAGCACGCTGAACATGCACCCGGGCTACACCGTCGGTTACGGCTCCAAGGACCACAACATCTTTGTCTACTACGCAGCCCTGGCGGCGTTGTACGGCGCCGGTGTGCCGGTACGCCTGGCCAACGATCGCTACGAGCAGTTCCAGAGCGGCATCAAGCGTCACCCGTTCGACATCCGCTACCAGTTGGCGGTGGACAAAAAGGATCACAGCTTCAAGATCTTCCGTGCCGACATGACCGTCGACGGCGGTGGCCGGATCAACTACAGCCCGTCGGTGGCCGCCGTGGGCGCCACCGCCGCGCAGTCGATCTACTACATGCCGCAGAACGACCTGCAGGTCACCGCGTATCACTCCCGTGCTGTCGAGGCCGGTTCCATGCGTGGTTATGGCACCCTGCAAAGCATGGCGGCCACCGAGATGATGGTGGATGAAATTGCCGATCGCCTGGGAATCGATGCCATCGACCTGCGCAAGAAAAACGTGCTGCTGTCGGGGATGAAAAACACCCAGGGCGCGGTGCCGGCCGGTGCCTTGCGCCTGAACGAGATTCTCGAAAAGGCGGCGGGCAATGAGCTCTGGAAAAACCGTCACGCGCTGAAAAAGCAGGAAGACGCCAAGGACCCGGATAACTGGTACGGGGTGGGTTTCGCCATCTGCCAGAAAGACTTCGGCACAGGCTCCGAAGCGCCGATGGCCAGCGTCGAGTTCACCGCTGAAGGTCATGTCACCCTGCGCCATATCGGTATCGAGATCGGCACCGGCATGTCCACGTCCCAGGCCCTGGTGGTCGCCGACTTCCTCGGCAACCCGGCCAGTGAAGTGAAGACCGGTGAGACCGAGTGGAAAGAGTTGCAGCTGACCAGCAGCGGCAACCCCTACATCATGAGTCAGGCCGAGCAGGACACTGTGCTGCGCAACCCGCGCTGGGTCGGCAAGATCGCCTCGGCGTCCTCGGCCACCAACTCGGCTTACTACTTCAGCCACGCCACCCGTGAAGCGGCCCGCGTGCTGTTCAACCACGGCCTGTGGCCGGCGGCCATGGAAATCTGGCGCCAGGGCCCGTTCGGCGGCCAGGCCAACCCTTATGTGGTCCGTCGTGAAGACGCCCACTGGGTCGATGGCAAGCTGACCGCCAATGGCATGGAACCGCTGCCGTTCGCCGTGCTGGCCAAGCATGCCCACGAGCGTGGCCTGGTGACCGGTGCGACCGTGCACGGCTTCAATCGCTGGAGTTGGGCCGAGGCCGAGTTCAGCATCAACGGCGTGCGCGAGCGCCTGCCGCTGGATGCCCTGGCCGTGAAATACGGTACCGGTGCGCCGAAGGCCAAGCTGGCGCAGATGACCAGCGCCGGCTTCCACCTGCTGGACCGGCAGAACGTCGCGTATCCGGCGACGCAGTTGAACAACGCGGCCGTGACCTACTACAGCCCCGTTGCCACTTTGGTGGAACTGAAAGTGAACAAGGGGTCGGGCGAGGTGCGCGTCCTCAACCACCATTCCTGGCTCGAATGTGGCCGGGTGCTGGTGCCTGAGCTGGTCAAGGGCCAGATCGAAGGCGGGGTCGCCATGGGCATCGGCCACGCGTTGCTGGAAGAGATGCCGCTGTACGAAGGCGGGCCGGGGGAGGGTGACTGGAACTTCAACCGCTATCGCTTGCCCATGGCCAAGGATGTCGCGGTCTGGACGCAGACGTCGGAGATTCTCCCGCCCCTGTCGCCAAGCGACCCGTCCAAGGGCATTGCCGAGGTGGTGATGATTCCGGTGGTGGGCGCTATCGCCAACGCCGTGGCTCACGCTATCGGCAAACGTGTCCGTGACCTGCCTATCACTCCAGCGCGCATCAAGGAGGCCCTCAATGGCTAACCGTCCGCTTCAAATGACCCTCAATGGTCAAACCGTCGGTCCCGTCGAGGTCCCTGAAGATCTGCCGATGATCGACTACCTGCACGAATACCGTAACCTCACCGGTTCACGCCTGGGCTGTGGCCAGGGCATCTGTCACGCCTGTGTGGTGATCGTCGACAACCCCGACGGCACCAGCGAGGAAGTGCGCACCTGCATCACCGGCGCCCACTACTTCGAAGGCAAGAAAATCCGCACCATCGAGGGCCACGCGAGCCGCGATGAAGCGGGCAAGGTCACCGAACTGAACCCGATTCAGCAACGCTTTGTCGACGAGTTCGCCTTCCAGTGCAGCTACTGCGCACCAGGTTTCGTCAACGCGGCGACCGTGCTGGTGGAAAAACTGCAGCGCCAGCCGATCAAGAAGAGCCAGCTGGAAGCGGTGATCGAGGACAGCCTCGGTCACCATATCTGCCGCTGCACCGGGTACGTGCGTTACTACAGCGCCACGCGCAACGTGCTGACCGATCTCGGCCTGGTCAAGGAGGGTTAAGCATGAAGCGACTACTTTCCGGCCTGGGTACCGCCGTGGGTCTTGCGGTTTCGCTGATGGCGATCCAGCAGGCCCAGGCGGCCGATCAGCAGCAGATCAAGCAGGGTGAATACCTGGCGCGGGCAGCCGATTGCATGGCCTGCCACACCGCGCCCGGTGGCGCACCCTATGCCGGTGGCCTGCCCATCGTGTCGCCGTTCGGCACCATCTACGGCACCAACATCACCCCGGACAAGGAGCACGGCATCGGCCTGTACAGCGATGACGAGTTCTTCGCCGCGCTGACGGAAGGCAAGCGTCGTGATGGCGCCAACCTGTACCCGGCGATGCCGTACACCTCGTATCACTTGATGCCCCGTGCCGACTCCGATGCGATTCATGCTTATCTGCAGACTTTCGAGCCGATCAACCGTGCCGCACCGGTCACCAGCCTGAGTTTCCCGTTCAACGTGCGTCTGGGCCTGACCGGCTGGAACATGCTCTACGGCAAGGACGTGAAGCTTGAGTCGACTGAAGGTAAAAGCGAGGCGTTCAAGCGCGGGCAGTACATGGTCGATGTGCTCGGTCACTGTGGTGAATGCCACACGCCGCGTGGCTTGCCTGGCGCCATGCAGCAGGACAAACGCATGACCGGCGGCCTGCTCAATGGCTACTTGGCGCCCAGCCTGCTGGCCAATGACCTGGCGGCCCGTGGCTGGACCCATCAGGACCTGAGCTCGTTCCTCAAGCATGGCATGAGCGCCCAGGGCACGATGTTCAACGAGATGTTCCCGGTGTTCCACAACAGCACCCAGAACCTCAGTGATCCGGACCTGGCGGCCATGGCCACCTTCCTGCTGGGCGACCAGCCTCCCCAGGCCAAGGTGCTGACCACGGTGGCATTGGACAAGATGACCGAAAGCGCCCAGCGCGGCCGTCAAAGCTACCTGAACGTCTGCGCCGGTTGCCACGGTGTCGAGGGCGAAGGCAAGCCGCACATCGCCGTGGCCATGCAGGGCAACACCACCCTGCGCCTGGAAGACCCGCGCAACCTGTTGCGCGTCATCGACGACGGGATTGGCGAGCAGCAGTTCTCGGGTTTCGAGCGCATGCAGCCGATGCCGGGTTTTGTCGACAAGTTGAGCGTGCAACAGACCACCGATCTGATCAACTACCTGCGTCAGGCCTGGGGCGGTCAACCGGCAGACCTGGTGATCAGCCAGATCGAGCAACTCAAGGCTGAGGCTCCGCCAGAGCACAAGGCGCACTGACATGCAGCATCTTGACCTGCAGGTGATACGGCGCGCGCTGGCCTGGTCCAGCGCGGGCCAGTGCGTGTGGTTGTGCAGCGTCCTCGGTACCTATGGCTCGGCGCCCCGTGCGCCGGGCTCGATGCTGGCGGTCAACGACAGCGGTCATTGGATTGGCTCGCTGTCGGGTGGCTGCGTCGAGGACGACTTTCTGGAACGCATGGCCGAAGGGCTGTTCAACGACGCCGTCGCGGTGGTGCGCTACGGCGAGACGGATGACCCGCGCTCCCAGGTGAGACTGCCCTGTGGCGGGCTGCTCGATGTGCTGGTGGAGAAGCTTGAGCCGGACTGTGAGGTGCAGGCTCATCTGCGCGAACTGGAGTCCGCGCTGCTGGGGCAACGTCGCTTGATTCGTGAGGTCCACTTGCACAGCGGCGCTCGCAGCCTGCTGGTTGACCGCGAGCATGGGCCGCGTATCGAACGTGAAATCGACCGTGTACGGTTGCGCGTCGGTGCGGCTCAACGGCTGTTGCTCGCCGGTTATTCCAGCGTGGCGCAGGCCTGTGCCGAGTTCGGGGTGGGCCTGGGTTTCGAAGTGATTCTGTGCGACCCGCGCGATGAGGTGCTCGAAGGGGTGGTCCTGGAGAACGTCGAGATTCGCCGTCAACTGCCCTCGGTGTTCATTGCCGACGGCGGCTGCCACAGCGACACGGCGGTGGTGGCGCTGACCCACGATCCGCGTATCGACGACCTGGCCATGATGGAAGCCGTGCGCACCGACGCGTTCTACATCGGTGTGATGGGCTCCCTGCAAACCTCGCAGAAACGCTTCGAGCGTCTGCGCCGCATCGGTGGTCTGGGGGACGCTGAACTGGCGCGCATTCACGCGCCCATCGGGCTTAACCTGGGCAGCAAGACGCCCGCGGAGATCGCCTTGGCGGTGCTCGCCGATATTGTGCGGATTCGCAGCGGTATTGCCCGGGACCGGCTCTGACGCCAGGTGTTGACGCGCAGTGATCGACCCCTGGTGAGTTCCGGCCTGAAGCTTCAGGTCGGAACGCTTAGCGGAACCTTGGCAGTGGGCGCTCAACGGGTTTGAGCGAGGTCAAGGCGCTCTGGATCAGCGGCGTGTCTTTCTCGATATCCAGCAGACGGTCGCGGATTCTCACGGCGGTCGGGTGGCCGTCATGTTTGTCTACCCAGTCGGCAATTTCCTTGCAGGCAGCGGTCAGGCGCGTCTGGCGTGAGTCGAGCAGGGTCAGCAAGGTGGTGATGGACTCTTTTTCGGACATGACAAACACCTCCATAGTCGAGAAGGTTGCAAGGGTTCGATGACAGGCCCGTGCCTGCGAGCCTGCCGCCGGTCAAGGCGCCGATCCTTCAGCTCAGTTCATTATAGCCCCTGCCATTGAACGTCGGTCACATTGCCCGGGGCCTACGTTTCAGCCTTGGCGCGCGACCCGCGAGCTGACCCGGTTGAGGCGCCGGCACTCGTTCAGGGCGTCTTCCTGGCGATCATAGCCGTCGCCGATGAACCCGCCGCGAGTACGGGTATCGGCAATCCTGTACCAGACCTCCGCAACCGGAGGCGGATGGGGCACTTCCCCGGCTCGGCGCCCCTGGACGATGATCTTGTTGCAGCGCTTCACAACGAAAATGTCTTCCATGGCGTCACCGGGGTGATTTGTATTCCCATCAACTATAGATCGCGGTGGCCAAGGTGCAAAAACAACGCGTGTCGTTCGTCGCATGGGTCACGACAGTCACGGCTGGTGGACGTTGTGCAGGCACCACCCGTCAGGTGTCCAGGCCAGGGTATGGGAGGGCTGGAGTGCGTTGATGAATCCGGCGTCATGGGAGACGGCGATGATCGCACCGGAAAACCCGCGCAGGGCCTGCTCAAGGGCCTGTACCGAAGCAAGGTCCAGGTGGTTGGTCGGCTCATCGAGCAACAGCAACTGCGCCGGGTTCTCGCGCCATGCCGCAACGGCAAGGGCGGCCTTGAGTCGCTCGCCACCGCTGAGCAAGCGGGTCGGTATGGTCACGCGCACAGCGTCCAGTTGCAGGTGGGCCAGGCGGCTGCGCACCGCGCCCTCTGACAATGGCGTGTCCTGCAGGTTTAACTGCTCGATCACAGAGCGTTGTGGGTCCAGTTGTTCAAGGTGTTGATCCAGATAGGCACTCGGCACGTGGGTCAGGCACTGCCCGCTGACAGGCTTGCAGTGGGCCGCGAGCATTTTCAGCAGGGTGGATTTTCCACAACCGTTCGGCCCGCTGACGGCAACGCGCACAGGGCCGGCGAGTGAAAGTGTGAGCCAGGTGCCCGGCGCCTTGGCTGGCAGCCATGGCAATTGCGCATCGACCAGTGTGAGTACTTGCCTGCCGGTCGGTATGGCGCTTGCGGGCAGAGGAATCAGCACAGGTTCGGCGGGCGCAACCCGTGTACGGGCTTCGCGTACCTGAGCATCCATCGCGCTTTTACAGGCCTGATGTGCCTTGTGCACATTGCCCATGAACTCGGTGGCCGAGCCTTTCATCGTGGCACGTTCAAAGCGTGAGACGTTGGCGGTGTCGGCGTTTCTGCGTGATCCGGCGGCGCGCCGTTGAAGGGTGTCGTGCTCGCGCTGCAAGCGTTTTTGCTCACGACTGCGCAGTGCGCGGGCGTGATCAAGGGCTGATCGCGCCGCGTCTTGCTCGATGTCCCGCTGCGTGAGATACGCCTCATGGTTGCCGCCAAACACCTGCACCCCCCGTTCACTGAGTTCGACGATGCGTTCAAGGCTGTTGAGCAGGGTTCGGTCATGGCTGATCACAATCAAGCCACCGCGCCAGGCAGCCAAGCGGCCCATCAGCCAGCGGCGACCGTCCGCGTCCAGGTGGTTGGTCGGCTCATCCAGCACCAGCATCTCGGCCTGGCTGAGGAGTGCGCCGATCAGCGCGATGCGCGCACGTTGACCACCGCTCAAGGTGTTCACGGGGTGTTGTGGGGTCAGCACGGACAGACCGGCTTCATCGAGCATTGCACGTAGACGATCGTGCATGTCCCAGCGCTCGGCCACCTGTTCAAGGTCCCGCGCGTCGGCCGTGCCGTCGGCCAGCCGCTCGAGGGCATCGAGTACCTGCGCGACGCCCGCTGCCTGAGCGACGTTTTGCTCAGCCATGACACGTGGCTCTTGTGCCACATAGGCAACGCTGGCGTGACGAATGAGGTTTCCCGAGGTGGGTTGCAACTCACCGGCAATCAATCGGGCCAGCACGGATTTGCCACTGCCATTACGACCGACGATGCCGGTGGGGCACTGATCCAGGCGCAGGGTGAGGGCGTCGAACAGGGTCTGGCCATTGGCAAATTGATAGGTGAGCCGGTTCAGGATGACCAGCGCAGGTGGATGCGTGACGTGAGTCATGGCACCTCCAGAAAATGTCGGAAAGACCAGCACGGGACCTGGGCTGCATAGGGCCGCGTGCTGCGAATACATTTTTGAAAGGCTTAGTTGTTCACGTCGAACGATCGTCCCGGGAAGAGGAAAGGTGCATAGCCTATCCCAGGCGCGGATGCCCTTACAAGCTACAGGTCTATTGTCCGGTGCAGGATCAGGCCAGCACCGCCACGGCCTTGATCTGCGCCCAGAGCTGCTGCCCGGGATGCACCTGCAAGTGATCGCGCGAATACCGGGTGATACGCGCCAGCAACGGCGTGCCGCCAGCGTCCAGGCGCACCAGGACATGGGCGGTGTTGTCGGCGGCAATTTCACTGATGACCGTGACCGGCAAGCGATTGAGGATGCTGCTCTGTTCGCCACCCGCAAGGCTCAGGCTGACATCCCGGGCCTGCACCTTGAAGCGCAGCTGTTTGCCCACGGCCAGGGGCAGGTGGGCCACGCGCACATTCAACAGGCTACGGGGCAGTTGCAGGGTCAACAGTTGGTAGTCGACGTTGTAGTCAGTCACCTGGCCGTCGATCACCACGCCCGCGTCGTCGCCCTGTGCCAGTGGCAGGTCGAGCCGCGCCAGGGTTTCGCCGACCGGTCCGCTGGCCAGGGCCTTGCCGGCGCTCAGCAGCACAATGTGATCGGCCAGGCGCGCGACTTCGTCCTGGGAATGGCTGACGTACAACACCGGTATTTCCAGTTCGTCGTGCAACCGTTCGAGGTACGGCAGGATCTCGCTTTTGCGCTGTGAGTCCAGCGCGGCCAGGGGCTCGTCCATCAACAGTAACCGGGGGCTGGTGAGCAACGCGCGGGCGATACCGACGCGTTGCCGCTCCCCGCCGGAGAGGTGCTGCGGATGGCGATCGAGCAGATGGCCGATGCCCAATAGTTCGGTGGCGTGGTGCAGGTCGACGTGCCGTTGCTGGCGTGAAATTCGCCGCAGGCCAAACTCCAGGTTGGCCCGGACCGACAGATGGGGAAACAGGCTGGCTTCCTGAAACACGTAGCCCAGCGCCCGTTTGTGGGGGGCCACAAAGTGCTTCTTGCGACTGTCCTGCCAGACCTCGTCGTTGATCTGGATAAAGCCATGCTCGGCTCGTTCCAGGCCGGCGATGCAGCGCAGGCAGGTGGTCTTGCCCGAGCCGGAATGACCGTACAGCGCCGTGACGCCACGGCCGGGCAGGTCCAGGTCGACGTCCAGGGTGAAGTCCGGGTAGCGAAGATACAGTCGCGCGTGAATCCCAGCAGTCATCGATCAGCTCCAGCCGGCCTTGGTTTTGCGGCTTGAATACAGTGCCAGCAGCACCAGGAATGAAAACACCAGCATCGCCCCGGCCAGCCAGTGGGCCTGGGTGTATTCCATGGCTTCGACGTGGTCGTAGATCTGTACCGAGACCACGCGGGTCTTGTCGGGGATGTTGCCGCCGATCATCAGCACCACGCCAAATTCTCCGACGGTGTGGGCGAAGCCGAGAATGGCCGCGGTGACAAAACCAGGCCGGGCCAAGGGCAGGACCACACTGAAAAAGGTGTCCCAGGGATTGGCGCGCAAGGTGGCGGCCACTTCCAGGGGCCGGGGGCCGATGGCCGAGAAGGCGTTTTGCAACGGCTGGACGACAAAGGGCATCGAGTAAATCACCGAGCCGATCACCAGCCCGGTAAAGCTGAAGGTCAAGGTGCCCAGCCCCAGCGACTGGGTGAGCTGGCCAATGAACCCGTTGGGGCCGAGGGTCAGCAGCAGGTAGAAGCCGATCACCGTCGGCGGCAGCACCAGGGGCAGGGCGACGATCGCCCCGATGGGGCCGCGCAGCCAGGACCGGGTGCGCGACAGCCACAACGCAATCGGAGTACCGATGATCAGCAAAATCACCGTGGTCAGGGACGCGAGCTTGAAGGTCAGCCAGATCGCGGCAAGGTCGGCACTCGATAGCGTCATTTAAAGTTGATAACCGTAGGATTTGATAATGGCAGCGGCTTTCGGACCCTTGAGGTAGTCAACCAGTGCCTTGGCGGCCGGGTTGTCCTTGCCTTTGTTGAGGATCACCGCGTCCTGCTTGATCGGGTCGTGCATGTCGGCGGGCACGATCCACGCCGAGCCGCCGGTGACTTTGCCGTCTTTATAGATCTGCGACAAGGCGACGAAGCCCACTTCGGCGTTACCGGTGGAGACGAACTGAAAGGCCTGGGTGATGCTCTGGCCTTCGACAATCTTGTCCTTGACCTTGTCGGTCAGGCCCAGCCTGGCCAGCACTTGCGTAGCGGCGAGGCCGTAAGGGGCGGCTTTCGGGTTGGCGATGGACAGGTGTTGGTACTGGTTGCTGGTCAGCACGTTGCCCTTGGCGTCGACATAACCGTCCTTGGCCGACCACAACGCCAGGGTGCCGATGGCGTAGGTGAAGCGCGAGCCTTTGACGATATCGCCTTCCTGCTCAAGTTTTTGCGGGGTGCTGTCGTCTGCCGAGAGGAACACTTCGAACGGCGCGCCATTCTTGATCTGGGTGTAGAACTGCCCCGTGGCGCCATAGGCGGCGACCAATTTATGCCCGGTATCTTTTTCGAAGTCGGCGGCAATGGCCTGGATCGGCGCGGTGAAGTTCGCGGCGACGGCGACCTGGACTTCGTTGGCCTGGGCCGAGTTCAAGGTGAACACGGCGAGCAAGGAGGCCAGGCAAACCGAGGCAAAACCTGAGACACGAATAGTCATGAAGCGGCTCCGAAGGACGAGAGAGGTGGGCAGTGTGTGGTTGTGATTCGACTGCGCTGGGGCTGAGGCTTAACGCTATATATAAAAATATACAGCGAAAGAACTGCGAGCGGAACTCGTCAACGGCTCATGAGTGAAAAATTGTATACAGTTTTCTGACGGGGGGACTTTCAACGGCATCTGCAGAAGGGGTGATCGTTCCCGTCCGGGAACGATCATCGAGGCGCCGAGTTCAGCGGCGCCCCAGCAAGGCTAGGGCTTCATCCGCCAGGCGTCGGGTCAGTTCGCCAGCGGACAGCTCCACACCCAGGCGTAGCGCCTGCCCGGCCCACAGGGTGCTGAAGTCTGCCTCGTCCTTGGCGCGCAGCGGCAGCAAGGCACCGCCAGCCAACGGGAACGCCGGAGCCTGCGGACAAATCGGGCCGAGCTCGCGCATGATCCGATTGATGATCCCCCGCGCCGGGCGCCCGGTGAAAATGTTGGTGACTGCCGTTTCGCTCTCCCTGGCGCTGCGCAAGGCCCGGTGGTGCGAGGCGCTGACCTGGGCTTGCGGCGTGAACAGGTACGCGGTGCCCAGTTGCACCGCCGAGGCGCCCAGGGCGAACGCGGCGGCGATCCCCCGTGCATCGCCAATACCACCGGCGGCGATAACGGGCACGCGGACGGCATCGACGACTTGCGGCACCAGGGCAAAGGTGCCGACCTGAGTGCTCAAGTCATCGCTGAGAAACATCCCGCGATGGCCGCCGGCCTCGTAACCCATGGCGATGATCGCATCGCAGCCATGTTGCTCAAGCCAGACGGCCTCAGCCACTGTCGTCGCGGACGACAGCACCTTGGCGCCGGTGGCCTTGACCCGGTCGAGCAGGGATTTTTCCGGCAGGCCGAAGTGGAAGCTCACCACTTCGGGGCGAAATTCCTCGACCACCTCGCAGGCGGCCTCATCGAACGGTGCCCGGTTGGACACCGGTGTCGGCGCCTCGAAATCAGCACCCAGTTCACGGTAGTAGGGTTCCAGTAGCTGCTTCCATTGGCGGGTGCGCGACTCGTCGGCAACGGGTGGCTGATGGCAGAAGAAGTTCACATTCAATGGATGCGTGCTGTGTTGGCGTATCGTGGTGAGCGCCTCGCGTAACTGCCCGGTGCTCAGCATGGCCGCGGGCATCGAGCCCAGGGCCCCGGCGTTGCAGGCTGCAATCACCATGTCCGGGCCGGTCGCGCCGGCCATGGGCGCCTGGATGATCGGCAACTCGATGCCGAGCAGATCAACAATACGGGTGTCAGGCCATTGGCTCATCAGCAGTGTGCTCCTGCATGGAAAAGGTGAATGGGGGGCGGCGGTTGCGGTTCAATCGGTTCGTCAGCGATGAGAGCTGTCACCCTCTGAGAGGGCATCGATGTCGTTCAAACGGGCCGGGCGACGCGCCGCTTGTCCGCGATAGCGGTGGCTCAGCCACTATCAAGGATGACCGTGCAGGCGTCGGCGACTCTGGCCCAGAAGGCAAAAATCATAGCCCTGGCATGTGCCATCGGTCATGGCTTTTTTCTGCCGTGGCTGCGAAGGTGCTGATCTGGACTCACCCCACGGCGACCCATCCAATCAGGAGACAGTGATGTTCAAAGGCATTTTGATTGAGAACGATAACGGCGCGTACCAGGCCAATTTGCGAGAGATCGACGACGATCAGTTGCCCGAGGGCAATGTCACGGTGCGTGTGGCGTACAGCACCCTGAACTTCAAGGATGGGCTGGCGATTACCGGTTCAAGCCCTGTGGTGCGCAGATTTCCGATGGTTCCCGGGATCGACCTGGCCGGCACGGTGGAGGTCAGCGAGCATCCGGACTTCAAGGTTGGCGACAAAGTACTGCTCAATGGCTGGGGCGTGGGGGAAGGGCACTGGGGTGGGCTGGCACAGAAGGCACGGCTTGCGGGTGACTGGTTGATTCCCTTGCCGCGTGCCTTCACCGAAGCCCAGGCCATGGCCATTGGTACGGCCGGCTATACCGCGATGTTGTGCATCCTGGCGCTGGAACGCAACGGCGTGACCCCGGACCAGGGTGAAGTATTGGTGACCGGGGCCAACGGTGGTGTCGGCAGTTTCGCCATCGCCCTGTTGTCCGCGCTGGGCTACCAGGTGGTCGCTTGCACCGGTCGCCCCTCGGAGCATGCCTACCTCAAGCAGTTGGGCGCCCGCGAGATCATCGACCGCGCCAGCCTGTCGGGCCCCGGCAAGCCGCTGGCCAAGGAGCGTTGGGCGGCGGTGGTCGACTCGGTGGGCAGTCATACTCTGGCCAATGCCTGTGCCAGCACCCGGGCCAATGGTACGGTGGCGGCGTGCGGACTGGCCCAGGGCATGGACTTTCCGGGCTCCGTCGCGCCCTTTATCCTGCGCGGCATTACCCTGGCCGGAATCAACAGCGTGACTCAGCCCAAGGCCCGGCGCATTGAAGCCTGGGACCGACTGGCCAGGGACCTGGACCTGGGGTTGCTGTCACTGATCAGTCACGAAATCGCCCTCAGCGACGCCATCGACCTTGCGCCACGGCTGCTGGCCGGTGAGGTGCGCGGGCGCGTGGTGGTGGATGTGAATCGTTAATCAAGGAGGAGGTGTTCATGGGCGTCAAACAACTGGAAGTACAGCCGTTTCGTGTGGCCGGATTGCGCGTGCGTACGCTCAATGCGGCAGAGCAACAGGCGTCAACCGCCAGGATCGGCCCGATGTGGCAACGCTTTTTCAGCGAAGGCCTGTACGACAAGATCGCCGGCAAGACGGCGGATTCGTGGGTGTATGGCGTGTACAGCCAATATGAGTCGGACGCGGGCGGGGCGTTTGACGTGCTGGCGGGAGTGGCCGTCAGTGAAGCCCCGGCCGATTACCACAGCCTTGAAGTGCAGGGTGGCCAGTACCTGGTGTTCGATGCCAAGGGGCCGATGCCAGGCAGTGTGATCGAGGCCTGGGGGCGGGTGTGGGCGTATTTCGATGAGCATCCGCAGGTTCAGCGCCGGTTTACCACCGACTTCGAGGCCTACACCGGTCCCGACAGCGTGGCCGTGCACATCGGCATTTTCTAAGGCTGGCTTTCCCGCGCCAGCAACTGACGCTTGCGCTCCACCCCCCAGCGATAGCCCGACAGGTCGCCATCGCTGCGTACTACCCGGTGGCACGGTATCGCCACCGCCAGGTTGTTGGCCCCGCACGCCTGGGCCACGGCGCGGAACGCCTTGGGCGCACCGATACGCCGGGCAATCTCGGCGTAACTGGCAGTGCTGCCCACCGGGATCTCCCGCAACGCCCTCCAGACCCGCTCCTGAAATGCTGTGCCACGCACATCCAGCGGCAGGTCCAGGCCCAGGGCGGGGGCTTCGATGAAACCCACCACCTTGGCAATCAGTTGCTCGAAATCCGGGTCCGCGCCGATCAGGTTGGCTTGCCGGAACTTGTCTTGCAGGTCGCGAACCAGGACGCCGGGATCGTCGCCAAGGAGAATCGCGCACACCCCGCGCTCGCTCTGTGCCACCACGATCGCCCCGAGCGAGCATTGGCCGACGGCAAAGCGAATGTCAGTGTTCTGGCCCGCGGCGCGGTAAGTGCCAGGGGTCATGCCGAGCATCTGATCGGCGGACTCGTAGAAGCGACTGTTGGAGTTGAACCCGGCGTCGTACAGCGCATCCGTCACCGAGCCCGCCACCTCGAGCCGTTCGCGAACCCGGCGGGAGCGCTGGGCCGTGGCATAGCCCTTGGGCGTCAGGCCGGTCACGGCCTTGAACACGCGGTGGAAATGAAAGGGACTCATGCGCGCGTTGTGTGCCAGTTCGCCGAGGCTGGGCACCGTGTCGGCGGATTCTATCTGTCGGCAGGCCGCGGCGACCAGGGTGGCGTGCTGGCTGGCAACCAGGGTTTGATCCGCCGCAGCGCGTTTGCTGGGGCGATAACCCGCGGCCAGGGCTTGCTCCTCGGTGTCGAAGAACACTACGTTCTGCGGTTTCGGCAAGCGCGCCAGGCTACTGGGGCGGCAATAGATGCCGGTGGTTTTTACCCCATAGACAAACTGACCGTCGGCGCGCGGGTCGCGAGCCAGGACGGCGGCCCAGCGGGGGTCTTGTTCGGTGGCGTGCCTGGCGGTGGTCATGGTGCGTTACCTTTTGAAGATTCAGGCCAGCTTGCCCGGTCTGAAGGCCGAAGGCACTCCGCGGCTTGCGGTCGAATTCCAGGCATCAGCCCGCGCGGCGGAAGGTGAAGTTGATCCGCTGTGCGCCCAGTTGTGGATGATGCCCCTCGTTGAGCGGCAACACGCCGTGATAGCGCAAGCGGTCCACGCCGCCCCAGACCACGATGTCCCCGTGAAACAGTGGCACTCGCCGGCTTTTGTCACTGCGTTTTAAACCACCGAACAGAAAGATCGCCGGCAGACCCAGGGAGACCGACACGATAGGCGCAGCATAGGACCGTTCGTCTTTGTCCTGGTGCAAGGACATTTTCGCACCGGGCAGGTATCGGTTGATCAGGCAGGCATCGGGCATAAAGTCGCTGAAGCCGGCTGCCATCGCTGCGGCCTGCGCCAGTTCCCGGAAGACCGCAGGCATTTCTGGCCAAGGCTGGTCGCTGAGCGGGTCGAGGCGGGTATAGCGGTAGCCACTGCGATCGGTGGTCCAGCCCAGCGTGCCGCAACTGCTCAAGGCAACCGACATGGTGAAACCACCCGGTGTGGCCATGTTTCGAAACGGTGCTTGCAGCAGCACAGGCTCCAGTGCGGGAAGTAAACGCGCCACCCAGGGCAAGGCAAAGCCACGCAGTACGTATGACTGTTCGCCAATCTGCTCGGTCCGCGCCGGTTGGCGGTCTTCGCCGGCAAACAGGTCGAGGGTCGAAGGGAGGCTGTGATCACTGTGCATCGTGGAAAATCACTCCAAGGGTATGCCGCTCACCGCTGTGCAGGCGACTGACGCCATGGCGCATGTTCACCCGGTAGTCGCCACGAACGCCCTGCACCGGGCGCTGGCTCACCGCAAATATCAGTGCATCGCCCTGTTCAAGGCTCATCACCATGGGCCGTGATTGCATCCTGGGGCGCTGCTCGGTGAGCACGAACTCGCCACCCGTGAAGTCTACACCGGGTACTGACAACAGAATCGCCACCTGCAGGGGAAACACCTGCTCACCGTACAGGTCCTGATGCAGGCAGTTGTAGTCCCCCGGACCGTATTGCAGCAATAAAGGCGTAGGACGCTGCTGGCCCGCAGCATGGCAGCGCTGCAAGAACGCGCTGTGCGCCGTGGGAAAGCGGCCGGGCAGGCCCATGCGTTCATGCCAGCGATTGGCCAATGGCACCAGCCGGGTGTACAGCGCCCCGCGTAATTGCTCGACGAGTGCGGGCAGGGGGTAGCTGAAGTAATGGTACTCGCCACGCCCGAAACCGTGCCTGGCCATCACCACGTGAGCGCGGAAATGCATTGGCTCGGCGTACAGCAATGCGAGGTCCCGGCATTGCCGGGCCGTGAGCAGGCTCTTGAGGATGGCGCAGCCGTCCTGGTCGAGGGTGTGCTCGAGGGCGGGCCAGGGGAGAGTAGCGATACGCTCGACCAGCGACGGCCCGGCTGTCGCAGGGGCGGCGTGGCGGTCGTGGTGGCGCGGGGAAGTGGACATGACTGTTTCCTGAACCCGGGTCGAGGATTACCAGTCTGGACGGCTCAAGTGCAGGTGACACTCCGGTGCTTGCGGTCGAACTCCGGAGTGCTTGCCAGGCCGGTCGGCGACCTTACAGCGCCTTGCTCACACTGATGTCGGTGATGACGTCTGCGCTGTCGCCATGGATGGCGGCCAATGCGGCCCTGGCTTCGTCTTCAGTGCCCTTGACCAGTTGGGCGAACTCGAACCGGCGCTCGCCGTTGAGTTTGTACTTGATGACGTACTTGGTGGTTTGAGTCACGAGCGTACCTGTGTGTCACAGTGTATATAGGGGATCAGCTGAGTTTCGAGCTGGACCGACGAATGATCTTGATCGAGTGCGTCAGCGTCGGCTTGCGGGTCACACTGATCGGCCGGCGGTTGACCGTGTCGATGGTGATGTTCCAGAAACCGGTGCTCGGCGCGGTGATTTTCGCCGGGAAAGTGTCGAATGCGCCACCGTGGTAGGTGTGGCGTCCGCCATTTTTGAAACTGCGAAAGTTGGCGTCGTTCATCAGGCGGATATTGCAGGTTTGGGAGCATTGGATGACGACGATGTCATCTTCGTTGAGGTGCTCGCGCTGGTGGATAAATTTCATGGGGCGCCTCCAGAAGGGCTTTTTCTACAAAATCAAAACGATAGCATGGGCGATGACGCAGTTTATCAGCCTCGACGCCCGAAAAGCGGGCTCTTGGGCCCGGGTTTGACAATTAAAAACGGTTATCCGTGATTAATTACGCAATAAAGCGCTGCACTCCGGAGAAATTCGGTATTTGTGCTGTCGGAGGGTCTTTATTGGAGGATTTGTATGAAGCGGGGCGTTTTGTTGCTGGCATTGGCGATGAGTGGTTGTGCGACAGTCTCGGACATCAATCAGACGCTGCCCACCATGAATGTGATTTCAGGAAAGAAACCACAAGAATATGCCGCCTGTGTTGCCGACAAACTGGCCACCAGCCGTGGCGCGGTGCAGATCGAACCGCACAAGGATGGCGTGCAGGTCATCGTGCCTGGAAAACTCTCCGCCGATCCGGCCGCGGTGTTTGATATCGACGCGCGCTCCGGCGGCAGCAGCATCAAGCTCCATGAGAGCCTGTCCAACGTGCCGATGCGCCCTGGCGATATCGGCAAGGCGGCCAACGAGTGCATTTCCGGCTAGCCCGCACCGTCTATTACCCAAGCCCGGCCCCGCCACCGTAGAAGGTGCGGGGCCGGGCTTTTTCATTTCTGACCTGCTCGAACCCACGTCCGCGTTGTGATGGGCGGATCAATCACCTACTCTTTATACGCTTATGCAATGTAGGCCTAAGCATATAACTAGAAGAATGGAGTTCGAGATGCTATTCAACCGGATGATGTTGAGCAGCCTGATGCTCATGGCGGCCAGCGGTGCCATGGCTGCCGATGGTCAGAAAATTTTCACCCAGGGCGGCGCACAGCCGGGGGCAACCGCCTGTTTTGCCTGCCATGGCGCGGATGGTATGGGAATGCCGGCAGCCGGCTTTCCTCGATTGGCAGGGTTGCCCGCGGAGTACCTGCGCAAGCAACTGAATGATTTTCGCGGTGGTTCGCGGGGCAGCGCGGTGATGCAGCCTTTGGCCAAAGCCCTGACCGACGATGAGATCCAGGCCGTTTCCAACGCGTTGGCGGCCATGCCAGCGCCTGAAACTCCCTTGGCCACGCGCGATGCCGTGCCGAAAAACGTGGGGCAAACCCTGGCGCTGCGCGGTGCCTGGGGCCGGCAGATTCCCGAATGCGTGATGTGCCATGGCCCGGGTGGCGTCGGCGTCGGTAGCGCCTTCCCGCCATTGGCCGGGCAATCGGCGAGCTATCTGGTGGCGCAATTGAACGCCTGGCGCGATGGCACCCGGCACAACGACCCGAATGACTTGATGGGTCACATTGCCAAAGCCTTGACACCGGACGAGATCACCGCAGTCGCCGATTATTTCGCGACCTTGGGCAGCCAGGAGGCCAAGCCATGAAATTCCTTTCTTTCGTGCCACTGTCCCTGGCGTTGATGAGCGCCAACCTGTACGCCGCGCAGACGGTCATGGACGACCAGTCCGAGCTGAAAACCCCGGCAGCGGATGCCGGCAATACCTCCTATTTCCAACCGCCGGCCGAACACGAGTTGCCGGACAACGCCTTTGGCAAACTGGTGCGCCAGGGCCACAGTCTGTTTGTCGACACCCGGCGCCAGGCACCGGCGTATGTCGGCAATGGCCTCAATTGCAGCAACTGTCACCTTGACCAGGGACGCTTGCCCAACTCCGCGCCACTGTGGGGGGCCTATCCGATGTACCCGGCGTATCGGAAGAAGAACGACAAGGTCAACACCTTTGCCGAGCGCCTGCAGGGGTGCTTCCAGTTCAGCATGAACGGCAAGCCGCCACCGGCCGACGGGCCGGAGATTACCGCGTTGTCGGCCTATGCCTACTGGCTGGCAACCAAGGCGCCGCTCGGTGTCGAGTCACCGGGGCGCGGCTACCCTGAGGTCGCCCAGCCAGCCAAGGGCTATGACCTCGCCCAAGGGGCGCAGGTCTACAAGGCGCAGTGTGCGATTTGCCATGGCGATACCGGGCAAGGACAGAAAGTCGGCGAGGACTATGTCATGCCGCCCCTGTGGGGCAAGGACTCCTACAACTGGGGGGCTGGCATGCACCGCATCAATACCGCGGCGTCGTTCATTCAATACAACATGCCATTGGGCAAGGGAAAGAGCCTGAGCGATCAGCAGGCCTGGGATGTAGCGGCGTTCATCAACAGCCATGAGCGGCCGCAGGATCCGCGCCTGGTCGATGGCTCCATCGAGAAAACCCGCGTGAAGTTCCATGCCAACGATGGGGTCAATCTCTACGGGCAAACGGTGGATGGGGTGCTGATCGGGCAAGGGATCCGATAAACTGTCGTCTATCGACACAATGCCGCTCTTGGACGTAATGCTGTTCAGTTAAGAAACGTTTGAAGCGAGTGAGAGACCCGTGGCGAGCGAGCTTGCTCGCGCTGGGGGGCGCGAAGCGCCCCCCAGCAAAGCGACTGCGGTCTTTCAGAACGAACTCGGCGATCGTTTTTGGGGCTGCTGTGCAGCCCAGCGCGAGCAAGCTCGCTCGCCACGGGGGATGTATTGAGCAACCCTATCCCTAACTGAACAGCATTGCGCTCTTGAGCGGCATTGTCATTTCTGGAGCAGTCAATGAAACGCGAGCAAGTCAGAGAGCGGCATGCAGAGGGTCACATCTCTGCCACCCATGTGATTCAGAATCCGGCGAACCCGGGGGAATGGATCGTTTTTTTCAAGAAAAGCGCAGGGCGCAGTTTTTTCCTGGTGGATGACAATGACGAGGTCGAGTCCTTCAGTCGGCTGGATGACCTGATTGAGACCGTGCGCGGCCTCGGGATCAAGTTCGCCGAAATACACATGTGATGAGTCAACGCGCTTTGCAGGCTACTTGCACACCACCACGACACTGCGGCTTTTGAAGTTGCCGACGTCAGCACCGAGGGTCTTTTCACTTTCGTCGAGGGCCGGCGTACCCTCCGTGCCCACTATCCGGTAGCCGGTGCCGGCACAGGATGCATCGGCTTTCTCGTAGCATTTGGCCCAGGAATTGGCTTCGCCCGAACAGTCAATCGCCAGGCCTTGCTGGCCATCGTCCAGGTAGATTTTTGAGGTGCTGGCGCATCCGCCCAGGAGCAGTACCGCCATCAGCGTCAGGTATTTTTTCATGGGTGGCAGCCATCAGTCAGAAGGGGCGCAGTTGCCCTGGGCAAGAATGCTACAGCCCATGGCGATCAGGCTACAGACACGCACAAAAAAACCTGCGGGCGGCAGGTTTTTTGGCGCAGGTAAGTTGTTACTCAGGCTTGGCGCCACGGCGCTTGGGTGCCGGCGGGGTATCCTGCAGCACGGAGGCCACTTCAATCGCCATGGCTTGCGAGGGGAAAGGCCCGGCGATGTTTTCGCCACTGGCGCTGTCGACCCACCACTGGCCATCTTTGGCCTGGTTGATCAGGTAACCGTTCACACTTTTTGCTGCCGACATCTATCTGCCTCGTTGGCTGGTTCAATAGCGCAATGATAGCCGATAGCAGCAAACGTGTCCGAGCCAGTTCCCTGGTCTAAAGTGAAGCCCTCGTGGGGTTGCGCAATGCGCTTGCGGAACTATCTCGCGGAATTTTTCTCTATGATGGCACCGGTTAGCCAGTGCGGGGCATTGTAAGGTGCCCGCCGTCTGATTAGACTGCGCCGAAACTCGTATACACAGCCCTTTCAAGGACTTTTATGATCAAGAAATGCTTGTTCCCAGCAGCCGGTTACGGTACTCGCTTCCTGCCAGCGACTAAAGCCATGCCCAAAGAAATGCTGCCGGTGGTGAACAAGCCACTGATCCAGTACGGCGTCGAAGAAGCACTGGATGCCGGCTTGACCGAAATCTCCATTGTCACCGGCCGTGGCAAGCGCGCCCTGGAAGACCACTTCGACATCAGCTACGAGCTGGAAAACCAGATCAAGGGCACTGACAAAGAGAAATACCTGGTCGGCATCCGCAAGCTGCTGGACGAGTGCTCGTTCTCCTATACCCGTCAAACCGAAATGAAGGGCCTGGGCCACGCGATCCTGACCGGTCGCCCACTGATCGGTGACGAACCCTTCGCCGTGGTACTGGCGGACGACTTGTGCGTCAACCTGGAAGGCGACGGCGTGCTGACCCAGATGGTCAAGCTGTACAAGCAGTACCGCTGCACCATCGTCGCAATCCAGGAAGTAGACCCTCAGGAAACCCAGAAGTACGGTGTGATCGCCGGCGACCTGATCGGTGATGACCTGTACCGCGTGCGCAACATGGTCGAGAAGCCAAAGCCTGAAGATGCCCCGTCCAACCTGGCCATCATCGGTCGCTACATCCTGACACCGGACATCTTCAAACTGATCGAAGAAACCGAGCCAGGCAAAGGCGGCGAGATCCAGATCACCGACGCCCTGATGAAGCAGGCGCAAGACGGTTGCGTGATTGCCTACAAGTTCAAGGGCAAGCGTTTCGACTGCGGTGGCGCTGAAGGCTACATCGAGGCGACCAACTTCTGCTTCGAGCACTTCTACAAGACGGGCAAGGCTTACTGATAGCTGAGTCACCGTCCTGTACTGAAAAGCCACCTTCGGGTGGCTTTTTCATTTTTTGGCCTCAACAAACAGATCGCCGTGCTTGCCCGGCGGACGTCTGCAGGTATGCTGGTGGCCTGCCGAGGAGAGTGAAATGGCTTACGATTTTGACCTTTATGTGATTGGCGCCGGTTCCGGTGGTGTACGCGCGGCGCGCTTTGCTGCGGGCTTCGGTGCAAAAGTGGCCGTGGCCGAGAGCCGTTATCTGGGGGGGACCTGCGTCAACGTGGGCTGCGTTCCCAAGAAGCTGCTGGTGTACGGCGCGCATTTTTCCGAAGACTTCGAACAGTCCCGGGGCTTTGGCTGGTCGTTGGACGAGGCCGACTTCGACTGGGCGACGCTGATCGCCAACAAGGATCGCGAGATCAATCGCCTGAATGGCATCTACCGCAACCTGCTGGTCAACAGCGGCGTGACCCTGCACGAAGGCCATGCCAAGTTGCTGGACCCGAATACGGTCGAGGTCAACGGCCAGCGGTTTACCGCCACAACCATTCTGGTCGCCACCGGCGGCTGGCCGCAGATCCCGGAGATTCCGGGGCGCGAGCACGCCATCAGCTCCAACGAAGCGTTTTTCCTCAAAACGCTGCCCAAGCGCGTGCTGGTGGTGGGCGGTGGCTACATCGCCGTCGAGTTTGCCGGGATCTTCCACGGCCTGGGTGCCGAGACCACCTTGCTGTATCGCGGTGAGTTGTTCCTGCGTGGCTTTGACGGTTCGGTGCGCAAGCATTTGCAGGAAGAACTGACCCGGCGCGGGATGGACCTGCAATTCAACGCCGACATCGAGCGTATCGACAAGCAGGCCGATGGCAGCCTGAACGTGACCCTCAAGGATGGCCGCCAACTGCAGGCCGACTGCGTGTTCTATGCCACCGGGCGGCGTCCGATGCTGGACAACCTGGGCCTGGAAAACACCCGGGTCACGTTCGACAACAAAGGTTTTGTCGAAGTCGATGAGCTGTACCAGACCGCGGAACCGTCGATCCTGGCCATTGGCGATGTGATCGGCCGCGTGCAACTGACGCCGGTCGCCCTGGCCGAAGGCATGGCCGTTGCGCGTCGCCTGTTCAAGCCGGAACAGTATCGTCCGGTCGATTACACCATGATCCCGACGGCGGTGTTCAGCTTGCCGAACATCGGCACCGTTGGCCTGACTGAAGAGCAAGCCCGGGAAGCGGGGCATGAGGTGCAACTGTTCGAAAGCCGTTTCCGGCCAATGAAGCTGACCCTGACCGAGTGCCAGGAGCGCACCCTGATGAAACTGGTGGTGGATGCCAGGACCGATAAAGTGCTGGGTTGCCACATGGTCGGGCCGGAAGCCGGCGAGATCGTCCAGGGGCTGGCAATTGCCCTCAAGGCCGGCGCGACCAAACGTGACTTCGACGAGACCATCGGCGTGCATCCTACGGCCGCTGAAGAGTTTGTCACGATGCGCACCCCAGTAGCGGGTTAAGCGCCTTTCGCGGTACCTGACGCTGTGTCTGGCGGTGCATGAAGTGTGCCTGCCAGAGCCAGCGTTTTTTTATGCAGATACTTTTTTCTTCTATTAATACTGCCGGCTAATAGCCAAAACCAATCAGCAGCATCAGGTTATCCAATGAGCCATCATCGGACTCATTGGTTAGGATTCTCCCATCAAGTTTTTAACCACTGACGGAGAGTCAACGATGCCTATCATCAACAGCCAAGTTAAACCGTTCAAAGCGACCGCCTACAAAAATGGCGACTTCGTTCAAGTGTCGGACGCTGACCTGAAAGGCAAGTGGTCTGTCGTGTTCTTCTACCCGGCCGACTTCACCTTCGTTTGCCCGACCGAGCTGGAAGACCTGGCGGACAACTACGCCGAGTTCCAGAAGCTGGGCGTCGAGATCTACAGCGTGTCCACCGACACTCACTTTGCCCACGCGGCCTGGCACAACACCTCGCCGGCCATCGGCAAAATCCAGTACACCATGATCGGCGACCCGACCCACGTCATCTCCCGCAACTTCGACGTGCTGATCGAAGAAGCCGGCCTGGCGGACCGTGGCACCTTCGTGATCAACCCTGAAGGCCAGATCAAGATCGTCGAACTGAACGACGGTGGTGTGGGTCGTGACGCCTCCGAACTGCTGCGCAAAATCAAGGCTGCCCAGTACGTTGCTGCTCACCCGGGCCAGGTTTGCCCAGCCAAGTGGAAAGAAGGCGAAGCCACGCTGGCGCCGTCCCTGGACCTGGTCGGAAAGATCTGAGTCTGTGAGTCGATCGGGGGCGATGAGCTCTTGAGCACGTAAACCGCATCGCCCCAAAAAACGCCTGGGCGAATCTGCCCGGGCGTTGTTTTTTCAAGAACCGAATAAAGGAGATCGCCCGTATGTTGGACGCCAATCTTAAAGCCCAGTTGAAGTCATACCTGGAACGGGTCACCCAGCCGATCGAGATCGTCGCCTCCCTCGACGACGGTGCGAAATCCCAGGAAATGCTCGCGCTGCTCAAAGACGTTGCCAGTCTTTGCAGCCTGATTACCTTGCGCGACGACGGTAACGATGCACGCAAACCGTCGTTCTCGATCAATCGCCCGGGTGCCGATATCAGCCTGCGTTTCGCCGGCATTCCCATGGGCCACGAATTCACTTCGCTGGTGCTGGCCTTGCTGCAAGTCGGCGGTCACCCTTCGAAGGCCAGCAGTGAGCTGATCGAACAGATCTGCTCGCTCAAAGGCGAGTTCAACTTTGAGACCTACTTCTCGCTGTCCTGTCAGAACTGCCCGGACGTGGTCCAGGCGCTGAACCTGATGGCGGTGCTCAACCCGAACATCCGTCACGTTGCCATCGACGGTGCGCTGTTCCAGGACGAAGTCACTGAACGCCAGATCATGGCGGTGCCCAGCGTTTACCTGAACGGCGTCAACTTCGGCCAGGGTCGCATGGGCCTGGAAGAAATCGTCGCCAAACTCGACACCAGCGCCATCGAGCGCCAGGCCGAGAAAATCAGCGCCAAGGAGGCCTTTGACGTGCTGGTGGTCGGCGGTGGCCCGGCCGGTGCGTCGGCGGCGATCTACGCCGCCCGCAAGGGGATTCGCACCGGTGTTGCCGCCGAGCGGTTTGGCGGCCAGGTGCTGGACACCATGGCCATCGAGAACTTCATTTCCGTGCAGGAGACCGAAGGGCCGAAGCTGGCGGTAGCGCTGGAAGAGCACGTCAAGCAGTACGACGTCGACATCATGAACCTGCAACGCGCCGACACCCTGGTGCCGGGCAAACAGGGCGAGTTGCACGAAGTGAGGTTTGCCAGCGGTGCCAGCCTCAAGGCCAGGACCGTGATTCTGGCCACCGGTGCGCGCTGGCGTGAAATGAACGTGCCGGGTGAGCAGCAATACCGCAACAAGGGCGTGGCGTACTGCCCGCACTGCGATGGTCCGCTGTTCAAAGGCAAGCGCGTTGCGGTGATTGGCGGTGGTAACTCCGGCGTTGAGGCGGCGATCGACCTGGCCGGTATCGTCGCCCACGTGACCCTGCTGGAGTTCGATGTGCAATTGCGCGCCGACGCCGTCCTGCAGCGCAAGCTGCACAGCCTGCCGAACGTCACCGTGATCACGAATGCACAAACCACCGAAGTCACCGGTGACGGTCAGAAGGTCAACGGCTTGCGTTACAAGGATCGTCAGTCAGGCGAGACCTTGGATGTGGAACTGGAAGGGATCTTTGTCCAGATCGGCTTGCTGCCCAACACCGATTGGCTCAAGGGCACCGTCGAACTGTCGCCGCGGGGCGAGATCATCGTCGATAACCGGGGGGAGACCTCGATCCCGGGTGTGTTCGCCGCTGGCGACGTGACGACCGTGCCGTACAAGCAGATCGTGATTGCGGTGGGCGAGGGTGCCAAGGCATCGCTGAGTGCCTTCGACCACCTGATCCGCACCTCGGCCCCTGCATAAAGGCCTGCGCCGAAAACACAAAACCTTGTAGGAGCGAGCGTGCTCGCGATGGTCGCCAACGATCACGCGGGAAGGCTGGCCCCCCGCGGCGGTCTGAGGCTTATCGCGAGCACGCTCGCTCCTACAGAGGGAATGTGGCGGGGGTTACAGCGGCGCCGGCTGAATGATTTCAACCCAGTACGCATCCGGGTCCTTGATGAAGGCCAGGCTCTTCATGCGGCCGTCATTCAAGCGTTTCTGGAAGTCACAGCCCAGGGCTTCGAAGCGCTCGCACGCGGCGCGAATGTCGGGGACGGCAATGCAGATATGACCGAAACCGCGTGGGTCTGTATTGCCGTTGTGGTAAGCGAAATCCGCGTCATGCTCGGTGCCGTGGTTGTGGGTCAGCTCCAGGATGCCCGGGATCGACTTCATCCACTGGGTGCGGGCCGCCGCGTCGGCGGGGATCTGGTGCTTGTCGACCAGCGCGAGGAAGTACAGGCTGAATTCGGCTTCCGGGAAGTCACGCTTTTCAACCAGGGTGAAGCCCAGGACACGCGTGTAGAAGTCCAGGGACTTGGTGATGTCCTTGACCCGCAGCATGGTGTGGTTGAAGACGAATTGCTGGGTGGCGGTGTCAGGTTGGGCGGTGACGCCGGGGAAGGTATTCAGTTCGTGCAGGCTCATGGGCCCTCCGGAAAACAAGTGGGGCAAACGACACTGCGGACAGTAACTGTCCTTGGGCTTGCGGTGTGCCAATGATACGCAACGGACCGGGTTGCGCCAAAGTAAAACCTTGGGCTATTGCCTGGGCGAGCGCCTGGGCTCAGACTTTGACGTTCGCCCCGCCAGTGTTCTGCGTGATGATCCGACTGTATAAATCCCTGTTCGTATTCACCTGTCTGTTTTCGGCTGTCGCGAGTGCACAGCCGGCACTTCCCGAGATCGCCTGGCCCAGTGGCTGGCAGGTGCAAGCACTGACGCAAGAGGCGGAATCCGCAGCCACTTCGCCGCAGGTCGTCAGGCAACGTGCGACAAAAATCGATGAAAATGGTGATCCAGTGTTGGTCATGGAGTTGACCATGAGCCAGGTTGAAGTCGGGCATGAAGTCAATGTGCAGGGTGTCTTGCTGGAAATGCGCAAGTCGATACAGAAGGACTTTTTTCGAGGCGGCTATCAGAGTGTGTGCAACAAGATCCATTCCGCTACATTGAGCCGGTTATCGGCCCTGGAAACCACCTGCACGGTTACCCGTAATGGTCAGGCCCTGTTGTCGCAAACCGTGGTCGCTGCGCTAGATGGCGATAAGGTCTATGTTTTCTCCTATGCCGGCCAGGCTGAGGCTTATGCAAAAAGCCAGGATGAAATACAGGACTTTCGAAATAGTTTGAAACTTTGATGGGGGGCGCCGGGCCTGTGGTTTCAGCGGCTTGGCGCAGCGCGATTATCCAAATGGACTATATAAAAAGTTATCTCGTGACGCCTCGGGATTTATCGGCTTTTGCAACTAGATCGACGATCATGCCTGGCATGAAAAAGCCCTGCATGTGCAGGGCTTTTGGCGTGGCGTCGAAGACTTAAGCGCGAAGCCAGGAATCAACGGTGCTGGCGCCGTATTGTTCCTTCCAGGCTTTCAGGCCGCGGTGATTGCCGCCCTTGGTTTCGATCAGCTCACCGGTGTGCGGGTTCTGATAAACCTTGACCACGCGCGCGCGGCGGGTCTTGGGGGCGGCGGCCAGCTGCAGGCCGGACTTAGGGTTCGGGTCGAGGATGGCGATAATGTCGCGCAGGCTCTTGCCGTAGGTTTTCATCAGCCCCTGGAGCTTTTCTTCGAATTCGATTTCTTTCTTCAGCCCGGCGTCGTTCTTTAGCGATTCCAGCTGCGCGAGCTGTTCTTGAAGGGCCTTTTCAGCTGCACGAAATTCAGCGAGTCTGGACAATATCTTTACTCCAATAGTGTGTTTGGCTGATACATACCGCCAACAAAGCTATAAGCCAAGAGCCTTGTAGCGACTCGGGGGGATAGTGGCTCACCTGCCAATCTTGCTCAGGCAGGAAAAATTGTAGTAGTTAATGGGCTCGGAGTAAATCATGTCTTTTTCAAGATGTAAGATTGCTTGACGGTTTGATGCAATGGTGTGTGCCTAATCATGGGTCGGTTACTTCCCAGGGCAGTTTTACCGAGGGCTTAGTGATTCTTGAGCTCGATAATGAAGTCTGCACCGGGCATGGGGCGACCATACAGGTAGCCTTGCAGGAAGTTGACCCCATGCTGGGCGAGATAGTCACTCTGCTGCAGCGTTTCCACGCCTTCGGCGACGATACCCAGATCGAGTTTTCCGGAGAGTTCAATGATGCTTTCCAATATATGCCCGGACAAGGCATCGGCCCCTATCATCGCCACGAAACTCTGATCGATTTTCAGGAAGTCCACATTGAACTGGCGCAAGTAGCCCAGGCTGGAGTGCCCGGTGCCGAAGTCGTCGATTGCAATCTTCACCCCCAGCTCATGCAGTTGCTCGAACAGTTGAAGGGTCACGGGGGAAGGGACAATGAGCTCGCGTTCCGTGAGCTCCAGAATCAGCGCCACTGAGCCCGGCGAGAAGGCTGCGAGGAATTCCCGGCAGTCGTCGACCAGTGCCAGGTCCTGGCAATGGTTGGCGGTGATGTTGATGCCAATATGGAACAATTCATTCAAGTGTTGGGTATGGGGCGCAAGCAAGGCGGCGGTCTGGCGCATCAGCGAGCGCGTCATCGGAACAATCAGGCCCGAATGCTCGGCGAATGGAATGAACAGGTCGGGAGGCACCACGCCTTCTTTCGGATGCTTCCAGCGCATCAGGACTTCGACCCCGGCCCATTGTTTGTTGTCGCCATGCACCACAGGCTGAAAGTAGGGGACGAATTCGCCGGCCTCCAGTGCGCGCTGCAATTCAAGGCTGGGCGACGACGCGCGTTTTTGCAGCCAGTGGGCGATGGTGCCGGCGATCACGCCAAAGAAAATCAGCAGGCTGAACAGTGGCGGGTATTCACTGGCCATGTAACGCCAGACTTCACCCTCTGGAAAGCCGGCTTCCACGCCATAGGCATACCGTGAGGACTGCAGACTGCTGCGGGCGACCGGCAACTCGGGAGGCGGGGTCTCGTGGACCTTGCCATCGACCGTCAACCAGCTGTCACCGACTTGCAGCCGCAACAAGGTCTGGCGACCGATCAGGCGCAGGACATTGCTCAGGTGATAGCCATCCAGCGTGGTCAGGGCGCCTTGCCGGCCCTCGCTCAGGCGATACACCAGCAGTGCGGTGTCGGGAGTGACCGGATTGCCGTTCATCAACCATAACTTGCCTTGGGTGTACTCGCCCGGATCGACCTTTTCCTTGAAGTCGCCAAACAATGAACTGCAATAAAGGGTGTTGTCCCACACCAGATTGGTCGAGCGCACAAAAGGCCGGCGCGTGACTTGTTCACGCAAGGCCAGCGTGACATCGGCGCAGGGCTGTCCGGCCAGGGGCAGCAGCACCTGGGCCGCGTGGGCGGTGTTGTCGAGCATCAGGTCGAACTGGCGCACAGCTTCGACGGCGGTCTGATGGGTGTTTTGTGTCAGCCGGAATTCGGCTTGCATGTGCAGAATGATCGCGCCCAACAGCACGGGAACCAGGCCGGCCAACAAGGTGATGACAGTGCGAACGGCGGGTTTGCGGCGGGGCTTGAGGGTCAGCGGCATGGGTGAAACCTGTGACGATGGAGTAGGGCAATCAAATGCAGGCGTGGCAAGGGCATGTGTCCCCCGCAGAACGTTGGTACCGGGGATGATAGATGGCGCTTGGCGTTTGTGCTTTTCAACGGTAATCCAGCTGCCGTGCCAGCTTGATGAACGCCAGCGTGGCCGGTGATGCCTGGCGCTCGTCCAGTACGGCCAGCCCGACCTGGCGCTTGACCTCGGGTGACAGTGGCCGCTTCACATAGCGTGGCTGTGGGGTATCGGGCAGCGAGCCTTCGGCAACGATCGTCAGGGCGTCACCGCGACTGACGGTTTCCAGGGTGCTGAGCAACTGCGAACTGCGATAGCGGATATCCGGTGTCAGCCGGGCCGCACTGAACAAGCGCGACACCAGTTCCGCCGAGCCGGCTTCGGTGAGGATGAACGGGTCATGGCACAGGTCGCTCAAACGCAGGCTGTCACGTTGGGCGAGGGGGTGGTGTTGCGGGAGCAGTGCCACCATCTGGTCTTCGACCAGGGCAAAGGTGTCGAAGCGTTCCTCGGGCAGCACCACAAAGCCCACATCAATGCGCCGCTCCTCCAGCCACTGCATGACCTGTCGGTCAGGCCCCTCATCAATGTGTACCTCGATCCCGGGCCAGGTGGCGCGGTACTGCTGCAATATCATTGGCAGCAGCTTGATCGAAGCGGTCGGGCCGAAAGAGCCGATGCGTAGCGTGCCGCGTTTCATGCCACGGGCATCCGCCGCCTCCTGGCGCAAGGTGCTGGCCAGGCCGAGCATGGCCCGGGCACGCAGCAGCAACGGCTGGCCGATGTCGCTCAGTTCAACCCGGGACGGATGCCTTCTGAGTAACTCGACGCCCAACTCCTGCTCCAGTGACTTGATGGCGTGGGACACCGCCGATTGGCTGATGCCCAGGCGGTTGGCCGCGCTGGTGAAGCTTTGCAGTTCGGCCACCCGGGAAAATATCTCGAGTTGGGTCAGTGTCATGAGTGAATGCTCATTTTACGATGATCGATCATGAGGTAAAGAATACGCCATCAGCGCAATGCCAGTGAGTTAAGTGAACGCCGACTTTTGTAGGAGCGAGCGCGCTCGCGATGAACTCAAGGGCAACGTGGTTACTCAGAAAGCACGCGTAATCGTTAACGTCCATCGCGAGCACTCGAGCGTCGACCGGCTGCTCCTACAAATGCGACCTGTGCTCCTTAACTGAACATCATTGCGCCATCAGCGCGCCTTTTTTCTCAGGAGTCTCATGAAAAGCCTTGTCCAGAGCCGTTCCCGTGAGTCGGATGTGCCCGTCTACCTGAAACTGGCCGCGGTCACGATGATCTGGGGCGGCACCTTTGTGGCCGGCCGGTTCCTGGCGGACGGGCTGACGCCGTTGTTGGCCGCCAGCTTGCGGTTCCTGCTGGCGAGCCTGGCACTGCTGCTGTTCATGGCCGTGGCGCGGATCCCGCTGGTACGCCCGACATTCAGGCAGTGGCGGCAATTGGCGCTGCTGGGGTTCTTCGGGATCTTCTTCTATAACCTGTGCTTCTTTTACGGTTTGCAGTTGATCAATGCGTCGCGGGCGTCGCTGATCGTGGCGCTCAACCCGGCCGTGATTGGCCTGGCCTCGTGGTTGTTGTTCAAGGAGCGGCTGAACAGGATCCAGGTCGTCGGCATCGCACTGTGCCTGGTCGGCGCCGGCGTGGTCATTCTCGGGCGCGATCCCTCGGCGCTTGACGGGTCGGCGGCAAGTACCTGGCTGGGTGATGCGCTGATACTCGGTTGCGTGCTGGGGTGGGGCGTCTATTCGTTGTGTTCCAGGGGGCTGAATCAGGCGCTGGGGCCGCTGCACACGGTCACTTATTCCATTGTGCTGGGTACCCTGATGCTCTGGGCGACCAGTGCCGTGCGGGGTGAGGTGAGCCTTGAGGCGCTCCTCGACCTGCAGGTGGGGCAGTGGTCGAGCCTGTTGTACCTGGGCATGCTGGGGTCGGCTTTGGCCTATATCGGCTACTACGACGGGATCCGCCAGATCGGCGCCACCCGCTCCGGGGTGTTTATCGCGTTGAACCCGCTGACCGCGGTGATCCTGGGCGCGCTGTTGCTCGACGAGCAGATGAGCGGCGCGATGTACCTGGGCGGTGGGGTGATTCTGCTGGGCATCTACCTGTGCAACAAACCCTTTGCACGGGCGCGAAAAAGGGGGATTTTATAGAGAAGGCGGACAAACTGTTTTACGCTGTGTAGAATCGGGTTACGCATATAAGAATAACGTCTTCTGGCAGCAGAAGCCTCGCCCGTAAAAGCCTTGGGTCGACAATGAAGATATTTGGGTTCCAATTGATCTACGGTGATTTTCTCGCCCGCAGTGTGCGAGGGATCTCCTGCGCGCCACCTGTCGCACTCAGCATTGCTCGAAACTAACGATCCGTTAATTCCATAAAAAGCATGATGAGGCGCCAACCATGGCAGATTTATACGAAAACCCAATGGGCCTGATGGGCTTCGAGTTCATCGAACTGGCATCGCCAACCCCGAACACCCTTGAGCCGATCTTCGAGATCATGGGGTTCACCAAGGTCGCGACCCACCGTTCCAAAGACGTGCACCTGTATCGCCAGGGCGCGATCAACCTGATCCTTAACAACGAACCCCACAGCGTGGCCTCGTACTTCGCGGCCGAACACGGTCCTTCGGTGTGCGGCATGGCGTTTCGCGTCAAGGACTCGCAACAGGCCTACAAGCGGGCACTGGAGCTTGGCGCCCAGCCGATTCACATCGAGACCGGCCCGATGGAGCTGAACCTGCCGGCGATCAAAGGCATCGGCGGCGCGCCGCTGTACCTGATCGACCGTTTTGGCGAAGGCAGCTCGATCTATGACATCGATTTCGTGTTCATCGAGGGCGTTGACCGCAACCCGGTCGGCGCGGGCCTGAAGATCATCGACCACCTGACCCACAACGTGTACCGCGGCCGCATGGCCTACTGGGCGAACTTCTACGAGAAGCTGTTCAACTTCCGCGAGATCCGCTACTTCGACATCAAGGGCGAATACACCGGCCTGACCTCCAAGGCCATGACCGCGCCGGACGGCATGATCCGCATCCCGCTCAACGAAGAGTCGTCCAAGGGCGCGGGGCAGATCGAAGAGTTCCTGATGCAGTTCAACGGCGAGGGCATCCAGCACGTTGCGTTCCTGTCCGATGACCTGATCAAGACCTGGGATCACCTGAAAAGCATCGGCATGCGCTTCATGACCGCGCCGCCCGAGACCTACTACGAAATGCTCGAAGGCCGCTTGCCGAACCACGGCGAGCCGGTGGGCGAGCTGCAGGCGCGCGGGATTCTGCTGGATGGCTCTTCGGAGGACGGCGACAAGCGCCTGCTGCTGCAGATATTCTCGGAAACCCTGATGGGGCCGGTGTTCTTCGAATTCATCCAGCGCAAAGGCGACGATGGTTTCGGCGAAGGCAACTTCAAGGCGCTGTTCGAATCGATCGAGCGCGATCAGGTCCGCCGTGGTGTGCTGGCCACCGAGTAAGGTTCTGACGCTGTAAAAAAAACGCCCGGTCAGGTTTCAAGCCTGACCGGGCGTTCTGGTTTATGACATCGATTTTCGTTGTTGCCGGACCAGATGCTTGAAGCCCTCGAATACCAGCACCAGTACCGCCAACCAGATCGGAATGTAGGTCAGCCATTCCCCCGCCTTGATGCTCTCTCCCAGCAGTAGCGCAACCCCCAGCAGCAACACCGGCTCGACGTAGCTGAGCAGCCCGAACAGGCTGAATGGCAACAGGCGGCTGGCGATGATGTACACCACCAGCGCCGACGCACTGATGATCCCGAGTACGGGAATCAGCAACGACAGCCACGGGTGCTGATCGAACACCCCAAAGCCTTGTTCGCCATGGTGCACGACCCAATAGGCCACGGGCAGCAGCAGCGCCATGTCCAGCCACAGACCGCCGAGGTTGTCCGCCGCCAGGCGTCGGCGCAGCACGAAATAGGTGGGGTATCCGATGGCCACCAGCAGCGTCGCCCAGGAAAAACTGCCCACCTGATACAACTCGTTGAGCACGCCGAGGGTGGCCAGGAACGCCGCAATTTTCTGCAGATACGACAGCCGTTCGCCATACACCATGCGCCCGGTCAGTACCATGGTCAGGGGCAGCAGGAAGTAGCCCAGCGAAACGTCCAGGCTGTGGCCGTTCAGCGGTGCCCACATGAACAGCCAGAGCTGCACGCCGAGCAAGGCCGACGACAGCAGCAAGCCACCCAGCAGCGCCGGTTTGCCGGCGACCCGACGCAGAATTTCGACGACCCGTTTCCATTCGCCGGACACCAGCATGAACACCGTCATGCACGGCACGGTCAGCAGCATGCGCCAGCCAAAGATCTCCACGCCGTCCAGTGGCGACAGCAGGGAGGTGTAGTAATACATGACGGCGAACAGCACCGAGGCTGACACCGATAGAGCGATACCTTTAGACACGCAGTCCTCGCCAAGCACGGGGGGAAATTCAAGAGGGCAGAGGATAGCGTGGATTGCCTGGCGGATGTGCGCTGAACCTGTGGCGAGCGAGCTTGCTCGCGCTGGGCTGTGTAGCAGCCCCAAAACCGGTCACCCGGTTTATCTGAACCCCCGCAATAGTCTTGTCGGGGGCGCTTCACCCCCCAGCGCGAGCAAGCTCGCTCGCCACGGTGCGGTGTTCACTGCTGATGGAGCGATGTGCAGACCCTGTATTGGCGCTGATCAGAGGGAACACAAAATGTGCGAGCTGAACCTGTGGCGAGCGAGCTTGCTCGCGCTGGGCTGTGTAGCAGCCCCAAAACCG
>NZ_JBYTBK010000028.1:50773-66949 GCF_058789115.1 Pseudomonas sp. FW300-N1A1
GGGGGAACACAAAATGTGCGAGCTGAACCTGTGGCGAGCGAGCTTGCTCGCGCTGGGCTGTGTAGCAGCCCCAAAACCGATCACCGGGGTTTATCTGAAACCCCGCAATAGTCTTGTCGGGGGCGCTTCGCCCCCCAGCGCGAGCAAGCTCGCTCGCCACGGTGCGGTGTTCACTGCTGATGGAGCGATGTGCACAGGGTGTGCGATCCATCCGCACACCCTGTATCGGCGTTTATCAGGCCCGCAAGGTGCGGGTCATGCGTAGCGCCAGCAGGCTGCCGCCGACAATCACCCCCGCCAGCACATACAGCGCGGCATCGGTCGAGCCGCTGGTGTCCTTGACCCAGCCCACCAGGTACGGGCTGAGGAAGCCGGCCATCTGGCCCATGGAGTTGATCAGCGCCAGCCCACCGGCCGCCGCGCCGGCGCTGAGCATGGCGGTGGGTACCGGCCAGAACATCGGCAAGCCGGTGAGGGCGCCCATGGTGGCGATGCTCAGGCCGAGAATCGCGATGGCCGGTGTCGTAGCGAAGTTGACCGCGATCAACAAGCCCACGGCACCCATCAGCATTGGCACCACCAGGTGCCAGCGACGTTCTTTGCGCAGGTCCGCCGAGCGGCCGACGACCAGCATGAACACCGCTGCCAGCAGGTAGGGGATCGCGCTGAGCCAGCCGATCACCAGGTTGTCACTGAAGCCCAGGTTCTTGATGATCGACGGCAGCCAGAAGTTGATCGCGTACACGCCACTCTGGATGCAGAAGTAGATCAGGCCGAACGCCCAGATCGCCGGGTTCTTGAACACCGCCAGCAGCGAGTCGGTGGCGGTCTTGGGCTTGTTGCTCCAGTCGATGGCCTGGTCCGCCTCGAGTACCGCGCGCTCATGGGGCTTGAGCCATTTGGCGCTGGCGAAGTTGTCGCTCAACAGGAAGTACGCCATCAGGCCCAGCACCACGGTCGGGATGCCTTGCAGCAGGAACATCCACTGCCAACCCGCCAAGCCACCCTGGCCGGCGGCGAAGTGATTGAGGATCCAGCCGGAAAACGGGCTGCCGAGCAGACCGGAAACCGGGATGGCCGACATGAACAGCGCCATGATGCGGCCACGGCGGAAGGTCGGGAACCACTGCGAGAGGTACAGCACCACGCCCGGGAAGAACCCGGCTTCGGCGGCGCCGGTGAACAGGCGCAGGGTATAGAACTCGGTGGGCGTGGTGACGAACAGCAGACAGGTCGACAGCGTGCCCCAGGTCACCATCATCACCGCGATCCAGCGTCGCGGGCCGAACCGGGTCAGTGCCAGGTTGCTCGGCACGCCGCACAGCACGTAGCCGATAAAGAAAATACCGGCCCCGAGGCCGTACACGGTTTCGCTGAATTTCAGCGCATCGAGCATCTGCAACTTGGCAAAGCCAACGTTGACCCGGTCGAGGTAGTTGAACAGGTAGCAGATGAAGATGAAGGGGATCAGGCGCAGGGTGATGCGCTTGTAGACGGCGTTCTTGTCGTCATCGGTGGCCAGTATGGCAGCGGCGCTCTGTGACATGGCGGGTCTCTCTTTATTATGATTTTTTGCGGTGCAAAGGTAACGTTGACCGCCTGATGAGTCTCGGTCACCCATTGGCGGATGTCTTTGTGCCTGAGCACAGGGTTTGCGCCAACCGCCTGTGCGGGTGAACAATCAATTGCCCCGTGCTTTCAAGGAATACGCCCCATGTTCGAACTCGATCACGACCTGGCGCAGGACATCGTCGACCGGGCGATGGCCATTCTGCCCTACAACGTCAACGTCATGGACAACCAGGGGCTGATCCTGGGCAGTGGCGAGCCGGAGCGGATCAACACCCGGCACGAAGGTGCGCAGTTGGTGCTGGCCAACGGTCGGGTGGTGGAAATCGATGCCCAGACTGCCGCGCACCTCAAGGGCGTGCAGCCAGGGATCAATCTGCCGCTGCTGCTCGATCAACGCTTGATTGGCGTGCTGGGTATTACGGGCGAACCCGAGCACTTGCGCACCTATGCCGAACTGGTGCGCATGACCGCCGAGATGCTGGTCGGCCAGCGTAACCAGCAGGCCGAACAGCAGTGGCGCCGCCAGCGTTGCGATGACCTGCTGGCGCTGTTGCTCAGTGACGCCGGGGACTCGCCCCGGCTGATCGACGAAGCTCGACAAATGGGCCTCAAGCCGCAACTGGCGCGTACTCCATATTTGTTTGAATTGGGTCTGGAACACGCCAGCGGGCAAACGGTAGAGGCCTTGAGTGCCTGGCTGAGTTCCCGTTACCCCGATAGCTGGTGTGTGAGTTCGGCCAAGTCCTCGTTGCTGTGGTGCCGGCCAACGACCCAGACCGTGGACAACGAACGCTTGCTGGAAAAACTCCAGGGCCTGGGCTGGAACATTCTGCGTATCGCCGTGGGCGGCCAGGCCGATGGCTTGCAGGGCCTGCGTCGTTGCTATAGACGGGTCGGCGACTTGTTGGCCTATGGCCGCGACGTGCTGCCGCACAGCCGCTTGCTGACCCTCAATCGCTATCGTCTGCCGGTCATGCTCTGGCGCCACCGCAACGACGATGCACTGGATGAACTGCTCAACCCGCTGCGCAAGGTGATTGCCAGGGACACCAATGGCCAGTTGTTGGCGACGTTGCGCAGTTGGTGCGAACACGACGGCCAGAGCCAGGCCTGCGCCGAGGCCCTGGGCATTCACCGCAACAGCCTGCGCTATCGCATGGAGCGGATTGCCGAGCTCAGTGGCGTCGATCCATTGCGGCTGGACGGCATGCTGACGTTGTACCTGGGCGTACAGCTACTGCCGCAAACCGATACGCCATTGCGCGTTTGTGGAAATGAACAATAAACCCCGGTGGTGTTTGTGCAGCGGACCGGCGTCATTGGTCAAGGCAACTGGCAGCATGCTCTACATAACAACCGGAGAATTCACATGAAGATCGTCATCGCCCCCGACTCGTTCAAAGACAGCCTGAGTGCCATTGGCGTGGCGGATGCCATTGCCCGGGGGCTGGCCGACGTCTGGCCGGATGCGCAATTGGTCAAATGCCCGATGGCCGATGGCGGAGAAGGCACGGTCGAGGCGATTCTCGCCGCCTGCGCTGGCGAGTTGCGCAGCACTCGGGTGCAAGGGCCATTGGGCGAGCCAGTCGAGGCCCATTGGGGCTGGTTGCCCGAAAGCCACACCGCGATCATTGAGATGGCAGAAGCCAGCGGTCTGCAATTGGTGCCGCTGGAGCAGCGTGATGCGTGCATCAGCAGCACCTTTGGCACCGGCGAGCTGATCCGCGCGGCGCTGGATGCCGGTGCCCGACGCATCATCCTGGCCATTGGCGGCAGTGCCACCAATGACGGTGGAACGGGTGCGATACAGGCCCTGGGCGTGCGCTTGCTCGATGCTCGGGGGCAAACACTTCCTCGCGGCGGCCTGGTACTCAAGGACCTCGCGCGAATCGAACTCGATGGCATGGACCCGCGCCTGGCCGAGGTCCGTTTCGAAATCGCTGCCGACGTCAACAATCCACTCTGCGGTCCCCAGGGGGCCTCGGCGATTTTCGGCCCGCAGAAAGGCGCTTCGCCGCAACAGGTGCTGCTTTTGGATCAGGCTCTTGGCCACTTCGCCGATCATTGCGCGCAAGTGCTGGGCAAAGACCTGCGCGACGAACCTGGAAGCGGCGCCGCGGGTGGCCTGGGGTTTGCCGCCAAGGCGTTTTTGCAGGCGCAATTTCGTCCGGGCGTGGAAGTGGTGGCGGAACTGGTCGGGTTGGCGCAGGCGATGCGTGGCGCCGATCTGGTGATCACTGGCGAAGGCCGCTTCGATGCCCAGACCTTGCGTGGAAAAACCCCTTTTGGTGTCGCGCAAATTGCCCGACAACAGGGCGTGCCGGTCATCGTCATCGCCGGCACCCTGGGCGAGGGTTACGAGCAGATGTATGAGCAGGGTGTCGATGCCGCATTTGCCTTGCCCTCGGGGCCGATGAGCCTGGAGCAGGCCTGCACCGAGGCGCCGCGACTGCTGCGCGAGCGGGCAGGGGATATTGCACGCGTCTGGCGAGTGGTGCTCAAGGCTGAATCCGTGCGACCTGTACAAACACCCACCTGTCAAGTCTGACAGTATCGCGGTCAAACAATACGGCGCTTAATTCGCCCAGGTCATTACGGCCAGGCAGGGCGACAGGGCGTTGTTTGCAGTGCACATGTCGTGAGTCGAACTGCCTGACATCTTTGGTAGGCCATGAAGCGGTTCATGGCCGAAATCGAATGGTTGCGGAGCGATAAACATGGCACGTTCATATGATGCGTCAAAAGCCGAGCAAGTACGCAAACACTATCGTGAGAGCCGGTTCGTTGCGGTGGATTTGCGTCCACCGGCGCTGGTGGATGGGATTCCCGGTGATGCCGATGGATTGATGCCGCACGATAAAGTTTCTGCTCCCTTGGAGATAGAGATCCCGCTGTTCTCGGATCGACATGGTTTTGTACCAAACTTGCTGACAGTGGAGTGGTTGCCCGCCAGTTCATCGGAATATTTATTGGTTTTTGAAGAAGATGTACCTGGATCAGTTACCTTGCCCGATGATCAATTCCCTCTACGGAGGCAACTCCCCCTTAGCCTTTTTCAGAACTACGAAGGTAAGTTCGAGTTTCATTACCGTGTCCGCAACTGGAACGATCATACGATAGAAAGAGAGTCTCCCCCGGCACCGGTGACGATCGACAGGATAGGGCCTGTCCGTCCTGCAACACCCGAGGCGATTGTGGGTGTTCCCGCGTTGGTTACCTCCGATATTCTGACTCGCGATGGTGGCGTGAAATGCGAGATCCCGGACTTCACTGAAGACAAAAAAGAGTTTGTCAGGGTCGTGGTGGGACTGATGGATAAACCGCCGGAGTCGGCGGCAGAATTTCCTGCCCTGGTGGTGATTGATGAGTTGCTTGATCCCAGTCGGCAAATCCTGATACCCGAGCGTTTTATAACCGCCATCGGTTCGAAATTACAATACCTGGTGTATTACTTGTACGACAAGGCGGGTAACCGCAGTGAGCGGTCTTACGACCGAAGTATTCAAGTGGCGCTGGGCGAACTGCCAAGTGGATTGTCGCCGTGCGAGGTGCCGTTGGCCGATGACGACGGGTTCATTGATCGTGCCGATGGGGTCATGCCGGTAAAAGTCCATATTCCCGAGTATACCGGCTGGCAAACCACCGACGGCATCGTGATCGAATTCGGTAATCAGGTCCTGGCACGCACGTCCGTAGGCGGGCACCTTGAGTTTCCTCTGAAAATCACGATCCCCTGGGGGCGTGTGTCGGCAGCCTATGACTTCCTGGCGGGAGGGGCGCAGGACATCCAGGTAGACTACCGAGTGTTTCGTGGTGACTTCCCCGTCCGATCGCCAGCACCGACCTCGGCGACCTTGATCCTCGAACTCCCCGGGCCAGAGAATCCGAATCCCGAACCGATCAATCCGGTTCTTGATGTGATCCGGTTCTTGAGTTTCAGGGGCAGTGATAGCGAGTTGACGATCGGTGATATCGACGAGCACGCCACGGCTTTTTTCAAGTTGCCGGACAATGTCGTGGCCAACGATGTATTCACCATTACTTATAATAATCGGGTGATCAGCTCTGCACCTTACATAGTCAACGGAAGTGAAACCCCGAACCAGGAAGTTTCGCGATCGATTCCATGGGACGATATTAAGCTCACTCCGGTCATGACCGGGCTGGAGATGTTCTACACCTTCACTCGCCCGGGATTTGTCAATCCGCAGGAGTCGAGGCGGACCGCAATCGATGTCCTCGTTGAGGTGGTTGACCTGCCTGAACCGATTTTTCCAAGAGCCGTAAATCTTGGAGGCGGTTATAAAATTTTCAATTGTACGTCACTGGAAGAGGGCAGCGGCGTCTGGGGCGTCAAGGTGCATATCCCGGCATCAAATTATTTAAAAGAAGGTGTGTGGGTAAAGTTCCATTGGCAGACTTACGGTCCGGACGGGACTACCCCATTGCCTGACACCACGATAGAAGAAGAAAGACAAGTCTCATTGGCGGAGGAAAGTGCGGGGATGGACTGGTTCGTCGCCTATGACACTTATCTTAAACCAACGTATGTGCCGGGAACCTCGAGTTCGGGTGAGGGCAAGGCGATGTACAGCCTTCCCGTTCGCGGTGTCGATGAGTCATCTGAGTGGGAAGACGTCATTATTGGGGTATTTGAAAGCACGGGCTCAGGCAACGATCACTGCGTAATTCCCAGACCTTGAGAGTTGTTTTAGCGTGATGGCGGGAGGGTCTTTTTCTCCTGCCATCGGTCTCATTTTTTGTAGGCTTCAACAGGATAAGTCCTACAGACCATTATAGGTTTTCTAACTAGTCTTGCGAACTTTTCAAGTTCACGCAAAGACCATTGGTCTGAGGTGCTTGACGTTTAAAACCTATAAATCTGTGGTGCCCGATGAACGCTAAAAATACCTTCGTCCTCTATCCCTTGCCTGTATCCCTCAAGTGGATGAGCCTTCTGCCGTTGTTTCTGCTCAGTAGTCATTCGCTGGCCAAGGACATTACCCGAGACACCGTGATTGATAGCGGTGCTGGCGCTGAGAACTACCGCGTCAGAAACGGCGCCAATCTGACCGCCAATGGTGCGACGACGAAACAGATCCGGGTTGATCCGGGGTCCTCTGTGACACTGACGGGAACAACCGTCGACGGGACCGCGAGCAGCGTTGCTGTCGACCTGCTCGATGGCAACGCGTCCATCACGGGCAGTACTGTTACCGCCCGAACCACTGGCCTTTCACTGGGTTTCAGCGCGAGTGGTTCGCCAGGCTCCAGGGCGACGGTCAGCGACAGTGATATTTCCGGTGGCGTGACTGGGGCTTTGGTCGGGAGCTTTGGTCAATTGCTATTGACCCGTAGCAAATTGACGGCAAGCAGCGATTTCGGGAGTGGTCTTCAATTAGCCAGTGGCCAGGTTTTGGCGACTGCCAGTGAAATTCGAGGCGGCGGCAACGGCGTGTTCTTTACCCCGGGCAACCTGGCGGCGGGTCAGGCGCTGCTAGTGCTCGATGGTACGGAGGTCGAGGGCAAAACTGGCCCGGCGATTCTGGTCGACGATTTCGGCATGACGCCGATTGACGCGCATATCGAGGTGCGTAACGGCTCCACTCTTTTGGGGGGCAACGGCGCGCTACTGGAGGTCAAGGGTGTATCGACCGCGAGCATGCTGGTCGATCACAGCGATCTGCTGGGTAATGTCATTGCCGACTCCGCAGCCACGGCAAACATCACCCTGCAGAATTGGGCGACGCTGACCGGCCAACTGACCAACGTCGAACAGCTGACGGTCAACAGTGATGCCCGATGGGTGATGGTCGCCGATGGCGAGGTCGCGAGTCTCGCCCTCAACGGCGGTGGCGTCCAGTACGGCAATCCAGGCGAATACTACACGTTGAAAGTCGGAAATTTGTCGGGCGACGGCGGCACGTTCTACATGCACAACAACTTCAGCACGGGCCAGATCGATACCCTGGAAGTGACCGGCACCGCCAGCGGCGATCACAACGTGGCACTCGACAGTAGCGGCACGGAACCCGTGGCTGCGGGCTCTACGGCAGTGGTCCGTATAGGTGACGGCGACGCCCGTTTTTCATTGCTCAACGGCCCGGTGGAGCAGGGAGCTTTTTCCTACGACCTGATCAAGCAGGGCGATAACGAATGGTTTCTCAACACGGCGACCCGCGTTGTCAGCCCAGGCACCCAATCGGTGATGGCGCTGTTCAACGCCGCGCCGACCGTCTGGTATGGCGAACTCAGCACCCTGCGCAGCCGCATGGGTGAAGTGCGTCAGGACGGCGGCAAGGCGGGTGGCTGGATGCGCACCTATGGCAACAAGTTCGATGTCAACGCCAGTGCCGGCGTGGCTTACCAGCAAACCCAGCAAGGGGTGTCATTCGGTGTCGATGCGCCGCTGCCACTCGGTGACGGTCAATGGCTGGTGGGCTTGCTCGGCGGGTACAGCAAATCCGATCTGAACCTGAGCCACGGCACCAGCGGTACTGTCGACAGCTACTACGCGGGTGCCTACACCACCTGGCTGGATGAGCCGAGTGGTTACTACTTTGACGGCGTGTTGAAGTTCAACCGTTTCCAGAACACGTCTGACGTGCAGCTCAGTGACGGTAAAAAGACCAAGGGCAAGTACGACAACACGGGTGTCGGTGCATCTCTGGAGTTAGGGCGTCATATCAAGTTGGCCGACGACTATTTTATCGAGCCGTTTGCGCAACTGTCAGGGGTGATCATTCAGGGCGAGAGTTATGACCTGGACAACGGCCTGTCCGCCGAAGGTGATCGTACCCGTTCCTTGCTCGGCAAGGTCGGTGCCACGGCCGGACGCAACTTCATGCTGGGTGAGGGCAAGGTGGTGCAGCCCTATCTGCGCGCCGCTTACGTGCATGAGTTCGCCAGCAACAACGAAGTCAAGGTCAACAACAACGCCTTCAACAATGACCTGTCGGGTTCCCGTGGCGAACTGGGCGCCGGAGTCAGCCTGACGTTGACGGACAAGGTTTCGCTGCACGCTGAATTTGACTATAGCCACGGCGACAAGATCGAGCAGCCGTGGGGCGCCAACGTGGGCGCACGCTATCGCTGGTAATCGGACTCGCCACGAGGAGAGGGTGTGAGGGTTCCTCTTCTCTTGTTGCCGTTATTGCAGTTGTTTCTGATGACCCATGGATAAACATGGGTTTGTTTTCCAACCACTCACCGGAAAGGTGTTTCTCGGTAGTCCTTCCGGCTCGCTGTTCAGTGAGGGAATAGACATGCCCACGCACTCGGCTCCTGTTGATGAACCCAATGCCAGTCTCGCTCCGCCCGTTATAGTCGGTGTATTGCCGCCGATCGAGGGGGGGGAAGACAATCTTTTGCCCAAAGATGCCTGGTTGAACCCACTGCGTGTCGAGTTCGAGTTGTGGAGCGATCACTCCACGCGTCCAGGCGCATTTGATCGTGTCCAGTTGATCTGGGACGGGGATGAAGCCAATCCGATCGATGAAAAGCAATTTGACGGCCCCTATACAGAGGAGGACCTGGCGGACCTCTGGCTGGAGGTGCCGGCGTCCAGGCTGAGTGAAGGGGTCCACACGATTTTTTACAAGGTGTGGTCCTGGAATCAGTCGCCGATACCGCGGGTATCGGATCCCGTCAATGTCACCATCGATAAAAGTCCGCCTGTTCTGGCGGGTGACCGCAAGCTGGTTTTTCCTCCGGCCATTGTTCCCCCAAACAAAATCACCGCTCAGTACCTGAACGATCCGGCTAATAGTGATCAAGTGCTGGCAACGCTACCCGATTACACCGTGAAAAAAGTCGGCGATGTCATTAGTTGGTATTGGGAAGAGTTCCCCAACAGTCATCACCTTGTCGACAGCGTGACCCTGGACGCGGGCAATGTCGGCCAGCCTCTGCGTCTTCCCCTCAAGGGGGACATGTTGCGCGAACGCGGTAATGGCCTGCGGTATGCCACGTGTCGAGTGCGTGATCGAGCCGGTTATGAGGTCACGACGTTGCATGTCCTTCTGGACGTCAACATCCTGCCGCCGCCGCTGCGCAGGCCGCCCTCGGTCAAGGAGGCAACAGGCACAGTGTTGGACCCGCAGTTTTATGGTGTGACGGGTGTGACGGTGGTTATTCCCAGGCAGGACGATGAAGGCGAAGGGTATAAGCGGGAGGTTTTCTGGCGTGGATACGGCGATGTGGGATTTCACCATGCGCTGGAGCCGCGGCCCTCGAATCCCTCGGAGTTCCCAATCCCCGCCGCTGCCATACCCTCCAGTATCGGTACCGGCAGAGTGGTGGAAATCACCTATCGCGTGGAAGGCGACGCAAAAGAATCAGATCCCCTCAAGCTCAGGGTCAGCACGATCCCTTCCAGCAAATTTCCGCAAGTTGATTGCCCGCAGGCTGCGCGTGGCAATCCGTTGAAGCTCAGCCGCAGTGCCGTGGGTCCGGAAGGGGCCGGTTTAACGTTAGCGGCCTGGGTGTATCAGGCGCCAACCCAGTACATCAATATCTGGCTGACCTCCGCCAGTCTCCCTGATGAGCCTGTTCGCGTGGCATGGCCGGTCAACCTGGGAATCAACAGAGCGACATTGCCCAAGACATACCTCGATCGCCTGCCGCTTAACGCCATTTTTGCGGTGCGTGTGAGTGTCAGCTTCGATCGGGGAGACAGCTATCTCCCCTTTCTGAGTCGCGACATTCAGGTGCTTGTGTGAGCGACGCCCCGGACTGTTTACAAGTAAGTGATGGTGAACGATAGAGAGCCCTTGGCTATGCCTGCTTCCACCAGATCGGGCGTCGCGGTCTGGTAGAGGCGGGCTTTGAAATTCAAGGTGGTGGTCCCGGGGTTGATGGCCTTCAGTCTGACTTCGCTGGCCAGTTGGATTGGGGTTTCATCGTCATGAAGAATTTGCATGACCACGCCTTTGGCTGTCGAGCCGGTACCCAGGGTAAATTGACCTGCCGCGGCATCATGTATGAGGGATCCCGCGGTCGGGTCCAGGCGTACGTGTGCATAGGTAATGGTTTCTGGAGGGGTTCGATTATCGGCCCTGCAGGCATTGAGTACGATGTTGAAAGGCTCTGGCGTTGTACTGTGATCAATCGCGGTGAACTCCGAGAGGTTCCAGGTGCCCAGGTCTACCGGGTCGGCACTGACGGGGTTTGCCGAAAGCGTGCACTCGGCCTGGATCACGGTACCTGTCAGGGACACGTTAAACGCATTGCTCACTCCAGAAAATTCGCCACCCAGCAGGTTTGAGACATTCAACTGATGAATGCCTGGTGCAATGTCACCGGTCTTGATGAAGGTGATGTAGGGCCACATCAACGAGTGCGAAAGTACATTTGGCATGTATCTCTGTATGTGGGCTGTATAGGGAACCGCTGAACTGCCATTGGCCGATGTCCATGCGAGGTCATATTGCGGGCTCAGTTTGACCACCACGCCGACCCCATCGATATTGGTCTTGAGTACTTTTCCACTAATGTCCTCGCCATTGACCGGATCGAAAATACCCGGCACGAGCGGTACATGATTGCGCGCCCAGAAGTCGATACGAGGGCCCGTGGTCAGGCAGTCAATTGCCAGCCCACCGCCATTTACTGGCCCATAGCGCTTGAAGACCGGCCCGATGGGCGTGCTTCTTGGCACATCCCTGGGCACGTAGTGTGTCCCTGCATTGATGGCGTAGGAGATAGGTCCCGGATTTCCGTTCTTCCAGTAACAGGAATCGGGAGCAGTCGCGAGGGCCAAAGGGGCAAAGGCGCTGGCCACAACAAAGGCCAGGCTGCCCAGCAGGGTTTTGCTCGATATCATGTTCAATCCTGAGATAAACGGGCCGATGGACTCTCGGCGCATCGGCCTGGAAAAAGTTGCCATGCCTGTGTCACAGGCAGGTCAGTTCCTGTATCCGATAACCTTGTTCTTCTGGCTGGTCGTCAACGTCCAGGGGCAGTTGGCATTGCTCGGCAGGTGTATCGCCCCAGCGCACGAGCAGTGTTCGTATGTCACGGGGCGTGCCGAGCATGAACTGACCGGCCTGGCCGACGATCCCCAGTGGCTCGCCCGCCGGGTCACTGACTTGAGCACCAAAGGGCAACGGCTCACCGCGGCTGTTACGCGCGGTGATGACCAGCCGCTGGACCTTGCGCGCGGCAAAGTCGGCCTTGACCACCGCCCCGCGGCGTGGCACCACGTGAGCCACGCCATTATCGATCTCAACGTTTGGCCCCGACTCGCTGCTGTCGAGTACCACCCGATTGACCCGGTAAGGTCGAAGGTAAGGGATCAGGGCGTAGCCGCGGTCATTGGTCTTGACGGCGGTGCTGTTCAAGACGCCGATGCCGGCGATATCCGGGACATCGACCAGGCCGCTGGTTTCGCCCAGATAAGGACCCAGTTCCATACCGCCTGCATGTAGCAGCAGTGCGCCACTGGCATTGACGGACAGGCTGTTGTATTGGGCGCTTTGGGCGAGGCCGGCGCCCAGGCTTGCAACCGGTGCTTGATAACCCATCGACAACTCCGCGGATTGCTGATTGTCGGTACTGTTTGCCAGCGCGGCGCGGTAGTTCATGCGGTGTTGGTCGCTGCTGCCGGAAACGCTGGCGCGCTGGCTGAATTGCCCTTGGCTTTCCCTGACATCGAAGGTGGCGGTGGTCGAGCGGCCGAAATCCAGTGGCAGCGAAATGCCCACGCTGAATTGCCTGTCGCTAAGACCCGAATCCGTGAGCGATTGGGAGGCGTACAGGTTGTAGCTGACGTTTTTGTGTTGTGTATTGAACTGAAACTGGAACTGTCGCTGTTGATAGTCGGTGCGCCAGTAGTTTTCCTGGGAGAACGTCAGGTTGAGCGAACTGGACGTGCCGAGACCTTGATGAACCGCCGCCTCCAGGCGGCTGCGCCGACTACCGTGATAGCGTGAGTCGTGAGCGCGCTCACGCAAGGCCTCATCGAAATCGCGGTACCCTTGCGTAGAGTAGCGATACCCGGCAAAACGCAGGTTGGTACGGGTTTCAAAGGTTTTTCCGTATTTGAGCGCGTAACTCATGCCTTGGGCATGCTGACCGCTGTCGTTGCGGTCGGTGTCGGCGCGCGATTGCGTGACATCGAAGGATAACGCGCCCATCTGCCCCAGGTTTGTACCCAGCCCCAGGGCGCCGGCCTGATAAAAGTCGCTGGCCAGTAATCCACCGTACAGGGTTGAGTCAGCACTGGCGCCGACGGCCAACGTACCTTGCCAGAGCAGCGGATCTTCCAGGGTCATGTCTGGCGCATTGTATCGGCCGACACTGGCGCTGTAGCGCCACACCCCTTCACGTAGCAGGTTACTGAGGGTCGAATAGGACTGGGTGAATCGCCGGACCTGGCCATCGGCCTCGGTCAGGATGATTTCCAGTTCGCCACTGCCGCCGCCCGTGCTGAGGTCATCGATCTCGTAGGGACCGGCACTGACATAGGTCGAGTAGATCGGATAGCCATTCTGGCGGACTTCCAGTTTGGCCCGGGTCTGCGCCACCCCGCGTATGACGGGCGCATAGCTTTGCAAGGTATCAGGCAGCATCTCCATATCCGAAGCCAGTTGCACACCGGTGATGGGGACGCTGCGAAACACGTCGCCGGGGGTGATGGTTTCGCCGAGGGTCAGTTGTGCGTGGGTACCCGGTACATCGCGCTGCGCGTAGGTGTAAGCCCTGGTCCATTCACGTTGGCCCTGATTGTCGTGACGAAAGGCGTGATTGCTGCGCATACGCCAGGCGCCAAGATTCAGGCCGCTGTTCAGATACAGATCCTGATTGCTGGAGTGCCCGGCGCTTGCAGATCGACCTTGATGGGCCGAAGCCTGGTAACTGACAAAGGCGGCATTGATGCCGTAGTCCCACAATTGGGGGTCGACGTGACCGAGCACATCACGGCGCATGGCGATTTGCGGGATGGACACCGAGAGCAGCAGTTGACTGCTGTCGAAATCGGTCGAGGCACCGGGAATCAGCGAAACAATATCGATACAGGTGGGGCGGGCGCTTTGCAGTTCGGTAAAACTGTCGAGCTTGACCCCCATGTCCTTGAGCAATTCGTAAGACAGGCAGGGAATGAGCTCGCGGTTCTCGGCTGAGGCGAGGAATTCGATTTCGCGCTGATCAAAAAAAATCTGATTGATGTGAATGCGTACCAGATAGCGCCCCGGGCCCAGATCCTGGCGCTCGGCCAGGACATTCAATGCCAGGGCGCCGGCATCGCTGGGGTGGCTGTCGAGTTGACGCATGAAGGTGGATTGGAATTCGATCGTTGTACTGGCGTGTGTCGAAGGGCTCTCCAGTAACAGGCTGCTACCACTGCCGATCACAAACAGATGAACAAGGCGCTGCCGAATGGGCAGGCAAAAGCGCCGGGTTAGAAAAGACATAGTCATGTTCCGGGTAAAGCGCATTGGCGCCAGGGCGTTTAAAAACCAGGGCTGACGGGTTGGGTGACGGGCGGGGTAAATCCGCCGTAGTCGGTGATCGTCGAGAACGTCACGTGCATGCCCTGGCCAGGCTTGACGCCTTGCAGGTCGTAATGTTGGCTGGAGAGGGGTGCGAGCATGGCGGTGTTATCCAGCGCAATGGCCTGGCCATTACTGATAACCTCGATGCGGATGAACGACACATGAAACGGGCCTGGATTACTGACTCGCAAATGCGCTTGGCCCTCTTTTTGCTCTATTGACCAACTCAAGTCCTTCAGGCGTTCTACAGGGTTGTCTTTGAGTTCCTGTGGTCGGTAAAAGAACTTGATCCGCGTGCGCAGGGCGATATTCAGTTGGTTGTCTGAAATTGACTGTACTTGCGGTATTTCCTGGACATTGAAATAAAACAGTGACTCGCGATCGCGCGGGAGTGTGTTGGGTAATCCATTGATCTGAACTTGTTGCTCTTTGTTTGGGTTCAATCGAAACAAGGCAGGCGAAACAATAAAAGGGACGGCCGTAGTTTGGTCGTCGGCTTCGGTGTTGACCCAGCTTTGCACGGCAAAGGCTCTGTCGCTGGGGTTGGTAATGGTCAGTGCGACATTACGCTTATCGCCATTGAAGACCACCCGTGTATTACTGAGGGTCAATGCGGCCTGGGCAACCGGTAGGTACACAACAGTAGAAATAAACAGCGCACAGGCAGTGCTGACCGCTCTGGCGCGCGGCAGCCATTGGAAAAGGCCAGGCATGATGAGTGTCCTTGAACGAAGTATCAGAACAGACCTGCAAGTCGTTGAGCCAGGAAGTGCGCTTCCTGGCCGAAGAAGTGAGTGCGAGGTTTAGATAATGTTGACGGTGAAGTTGACGTCGGCCTCGGCGGGTCCGGCGGTCACGGTAGCCGTGTGGGACTTGTAGACCGCGTGAAAGGCCATGGTGCTTGGATCGGTTAGGGAAATCGGGTACTGCTTCGAAGTACCGCCATGAGGAATCAGTGCCCCTTCGTTATCCTTGATCGCTACACCGATACCCGTGGCCACACCGGTCAGAGGCTTGAGCCCGTACAGTGCGTTGCCTGGTCCCACGCCGCCATGCACTGAGCTGAAGGAGACGGTGGCCGCGGTGCTTCCCGGCGGCACGACACAGCCGCCGCCCGGCGTCAATCTCAGTTGGAAGGTTTTACCCACGCTTTCGCTGCCCACAGTCGGGAATTTGTCGGTGTAGGTGTAGCCAATCAGGATCGGGCCACCGGGGGCTCCCGTGACCGGGTCAATGACGTCGATTGGACACGTCACGCTGTCAATTCGACCCTGGAAGTTGATCGTGCCGGTATTGGCCAATGCCGCCTGGCCCGCGAGCGCCATTGCCAGGCCCAAGGGTAAAGTCAGTAAAGATATCTTCATATTGCAGTTCCTTTGAATAAAAGAGTCCGAGGACAGAATGCGAGACAGTCTCGGTGGGCCTGCCGAAAGTGGATGGCCGGTGAGGGGAAGTGCAGCGGTGTCTCGGCGGTGGGGAGTTTAGAAGTGGGGCGGGGAGGGGGATATGAGAGAACTCTCAGTCTTGATCGAGTGACAGGGTGGTGGAGGGTGATAAGTGTAAGTTTATGTGAGGTATTAATCTTGTCGTGGTGAGACTGACTTCACCCACGTCTGCAAACAAGAGCAGACGTGGGTGAATGATTTTAGTCTAAAAGATGCTCAATTATCGGCTTGCGATGTTGTGCTCGTGCATTCAGCATTTCTTGTTGGGCTTCCTGAACTTTGCTGCCGCGGAGCCAGCCTGTTAGATGACCATGATTGATAGGAAACCAAACTTTTTCATCGGGGTATCCTATTTTCAAAACCGGAGGTGGAGTTCCTGGTTGGAATTGTGAGAAGTCTATAAAGTGTGATGGACCAGCTATTGGTTCTTGGGAGGCTGGCACGGGTATTGGGGATGTTTTTTTCGGTTGGGGTGGAGTCGGTGGTGGGGTTTTTGAAGGGGTTTTTTTTGCGGTATTGATTTTCATTTTTCGAAAACTATCGGCAGCTCCATCGGGTGTTAAGTCTTCAACAGTGGTAGGTTTAAGGGGGGGTGTCAGAAATTTTGTGTTCGGGCATAACATGAGTAAGAGGTGCATGTATGCCAACCAAGAAGAAACCCGCGT